>NZ_JXIQ01000071.1 GCF_000934845.1 Mesobacillus subterraneus | reverse complement strand
GCAACGATAAGTCGAGAAGCCCCCACTTCAAGCGACCTGTAAGGTTGGTAAGTGGTGGGAGTAGTTCACATAACGGAAAATTTACTACTCCATTGGAAACATTTTTTACAGATGAGGATTATCATGAGTTATCTGATGAAATGCTCGCATAAGGGTATCTTTCCGCCCGAGAGATGCCCTTATAGAGGTAAAAATGCTCGCATAAGGGTATCTTTCTGCTTGAGAGATACCCTTATAGGGGTGAAAAAGCTCGCATAAGGGTATCTTTCTGCTTGAGAGATGCCCTTATAGAGGTAAAAATGCTCGCATAAGGGTATCTTTCTGTTTGAGAGATGCCCTTATGGAGATGAAAAAGCTCGCATAAGGGTATCTTTCTGCTTGAGAGATACCCTTATGGCGGATGTTTTAGTAAAAAAACACGAAATATCTAAAATTTAGGAAGTTGTAATTTCCGATCAACAGCCCCGATTATCCACCAAACGAAAAAGGACCGGGTGCAGTTTGCCCGGTTTTTCTTATGGACGAACGCAAACTCTGCCATAAAATTCTTCCGAAAAGACGGTCTAAAATAGGGAAAAGCTCGTATACATGATAGTACAAACTGTCTTTGGAGGGATTTATATGTCAAAAAATAAAAAGGCTATGGTCGTCACAGCTGCTACATTGGCAACTACGGTATTCCTGTCAGGCTGCGGACTTTTCGGGGGCGAGGACACGAAAAAGATCGACCCTCCCCAAGATGTAACTCTTATGGAGAATGGGGATGCGGTTAATGAAAAGGTAACGACGGAAACAAACGAGACTGGAAAAGAAGCGGTAGAGTCATCCATTCAGACCGAGCTTTACCTGATTGATAAAAATGGATATGTTGTCTCGCAGACAATGGAACTTCCGAAAAAAGAGGGAGTCGCCCAGCAGGCTTTGGAATACCTTGTTGCAAATGGACCTGTTGAGCAAATGCTGCCTAATGGCTTCAGGGCCGTCCTTCCAGCCGACACTCAAATGACAGTGAATATCAAGAATGGGACTGCAACGGTTGATTTTTCGAAGGAATTCGCAACATATAAAAAAGAGGATGAAAAAAGAATTCTTCAGGCTGTGACATGGACGCTTACCCAATTTGATTCTGTCGATAAGGTGAAACTGCAGCTGAATGGTACGCCGCTCGAAGCAATGCCTGTCAATGGAACTCCAATCGGTGGAGATTTGAGCCGTGCTGATGGCATCAATGTCGACAATTCTGATGTAGTCGATATTACGAATACGAAGGCAGTGACAGTTTATTATATTGGCGGCGAAGAAGGTGCATACTACTATGTGCCTGTAACCAAGCGTGTTAGCAATGATCAGAATGATACGATTACTGCGATTGTTAACGAGCTAGTCGAGGGGCCAGCCTATGCTTCCAATCTGCTATCGGATTTCCAGTCCAGTGTGAAGCTGCTTGATGAGCCTAAAATCGAGGATGGCAAGGTAACGTTAAACTTCAATGAATCGATTTTTGGAAGCCTAGAGGAGAAAATGGTATCGGAACATCTGCTTAATTCCCTTGTACTGTCCATGACGGAGCAGGAAGGCGTCAACAGTGTGGCACTGACGGTAAATGGAAAGGCAGATGTGCTGTCAGAAAGTGGGGAGAAATTAGCTGAGCCGGTTACTAGACCTGAAAAAGTAAACACAGGTAGTTTTTAATAGCGGAATTTTGATATACTAATAAAAGACATTCAAAGAGGCAGGCGTATTTCCTGCCTCTTATTCATTTTGATTTCCATCACAGCTTACACAATGCGAAGGAGGACTTTTATGCGATACGATGGGCGAAAACCCTTACAATTAAGACCGATACATATAGAAACGGACTATTTAAAACACCCAGAAGGCTCCGTGCTGATTTCTGTTGGAGATACAAAAGTTATCTGTACCGCAAGCATCGAGGATCGTGTGCCACCATTCATGCGCGGCGAAGGAAAAGGCTGGATCGCAGCGGAGTATTCTATGCTACCTAGAGCGACAGAGCAAAGAAATATTCGTGAGGCTGCAAAAGGGAAAATCTCAGGCAGAACGATGGAAATCCAGCGATTGATTGGCAGAGCGCTGCGAGCAGTCGTTAACTTGGAGGCCATTGGAGAGCGGACGGTTTGGATTGATTGTGATGTCATCCAGGCAGATGGTGGTACTCGGACAGCATCGATCACAGGAGCATACATTGCCATGACACAGGCACTTGAGAAGCTGAGCAGGCAAAAGAAGCTGTCCGCTTTTCCGATAAAGGATTTACTCGCAGCAACAAGTGTCGGAGTTTTGAAAAATAAAGAAGTGGTAGTGGATTTGAATTATGTGGAAGATTCGGCTGCCCAAGTTGATATGAATGTAGTCATGACTGGGAACGGTGAATTCGTAGAATTACAGGGGACAGGAGAGGAAGCTTCGTTTTCCTACAGTCAGCTGCAGGAATTGTTACATGCTGCACAGGAGGGGATTGCAGAGTTATTCGAATTGCAAAAGGCAGCACTTGGTGAGGAATTGACCGCTAAAATTGAGGGAGCAAAAAAGGGCTAGGAGAGATTGGCAATGGAATCAGTGATTATCGCCACCAAAAATCAGGGGAAAGCAAAGGAATTTGAAACTCTTTTTTTGCCTAGAGGGTTTGCTGTAAAAACACTGCTAGACTACCCGGAGCTTGAAGATGTCGAAGAAACAGGCTCGAATTTCGAAGAGAATGCCGTGTTAAAAGCCGAGACGATCTCCAAATTACTGGGAGTAAGGGTGATCGCAGATGATTCAGGTTTGGAAATTGACGCCCTTGAAGGCCGCCCAGGTGTCTATTCAGCACGATATGCGGGAGCAGATAAGGATGATCAAGCAAACATCGATAAAGTTCTCGAACAACTTCTAAACGTACCAGAAAACGAGCGGACCGCTAAATTTTGCTGTGCATTGGCGATGGCCGAGCCTGGTAAGGAGACATTAACGGTTTTTGGATCATGTGAGGGACGAATCCTCCAAGAACAAAAGGGAACCAATGGTTTTGGCTATGACCCGATCTTCTTTGTGGAGAGGGAGGGCAAAACGATGGCTGAACTTTCTGCAGAGGAAAAGAATCGGATCTCCCATCGGGCCGAAGCGATCAGGAAACTGGATGAAATTCTTAAGGAGCGGGAAGAAAAATGAGGAAAGTGTTGATTGTCAGTGACAGCCATGGGTCAACAGAAGTTCTAGAAGAAATCGCCAGCCGGCATAGCAAGGAAGTGGATTTGATGATTCACTGTGGGGATTCGGAGCTTTCCGAAAAGGACCCTGCAATTGTGAATTATAGGGCAGTCAAAGGCAATTGCGATTTTTACGGCAATTTTCCGGACCAAGAAGTTCATGACATAAATGGCCGAAAAATCCTCGTAACACATGGACATTTATACTCAGTGAAATCGACACTCG
The DNA here is from genome assembly GCF_000934845.1 of Mesobacillus subterraneus. Classification (GTDB taxonomy): domain Bacteria; phylum Bacillota; class Bacilli; order Bacillales; family Cytobacillaceae; genus Mesobacillus; species Mesobacillus stamsii. The sequence continues at coordinate 69,789 of NZ_JXIQ01000071.1, read as the reverse complement.
TGAACTTATACTATAAGGCAGAAGAAGAAGAGGCTGATATAGTTTGTTTTGGACACTCGCATGCCTTAAGTGCTGAAATGGTCGGTGATGTGCTTTTTATCAACCCGGGAAGCATCAAGCTTCCGCGTGGCAGAATAGAAAAAACATATGTGCTCCTGGATCTGGACCGCAATAAAGTTGTATTGAGAATTTTTGACTATGAAAGCGGGGAGCTACCCGAATTAACGAAGGAGTTTTCCCTTCACAAAAAAGGCTAATACTACTATAATAGGTTTCTGAGGGGTCGAACTTTCCCCTCAGGAAAAAGTTTGTTTCTTATTGACATATCGTTATGTTCCTAATATAATAAATCTTGTCTTTAAAAAATAACCAAGTCCCAGTAGCTCAGCTGGATAGAGCAACGCCCTTCTAAGGCGTGGGTCGGGGGTTCGAATCCCTCCTGGGACACCATTAAACTACATACCTTACCTCACTTTCCTTGAAGGTGAGTTTTTTTATGGTTAAAATTCTTAAAATGTAAAAAAAAAATAAAATTTACAAATGTGAATATAGCAACAATGTAAGCGTATACAAGTAAATTAACAAATCTAAATTATCGCATTATTTAGAAAAAGCCTGTTGACGAGGCTGATAAATGGGCGTAAGATAATCTACAAATATAAAAATACAAGTTTCATCAACACAGTTTTTCCCATAAACATTTTGGAAAGTTGTATTTTTTTATCCAAAATTTTATTCGTTTAAAGCGTCTATTTATTAAAGGAGTGTTGTTTCGTGCCCGAGCAGTGGATTTATTTAAATGGGGAATATGTCACCAAGGAAAATGCTAAGGTTTCGGTATATGATCACGGATTTTTATACGGAGACGGTATTTTTGAAGGGATACGGGTATACAGCGGCAATATTTTCAGAATGGAAGAACATATGGACCGTCTTTACAGGTCTGCAAAATCGATTATGCTGAATATGCCACACACTAAAGAGGAGTTCACTGGTCTTGTAGTGGAGACAGTAGGACGAAATCAATTAAGAGATGGCTATATCCGGATCGTCGTGTCGCGGGGGATAGGTGACTTAGGACTGGATCCATATTCTTGCCCGAATGCGAATGTGATTATCATCGTAGAGCCGCTGGCTATTTTTCCCAAGGAATTGTATGATCGCGGACTTGATATTGTTACCGTGGCAACCAGAAGAAATCGGCCAGATGTATTGAGCCCTAAAATAAAATCACTGAATTATTTGAATAACGTCCTCGTAAAAATTGAGGCTCGGTTGGCTAATGTAAGCGAGGCTTTGATGCTAAACGACCAGGGCTATGTTGCTGAAGGATCTGCTGATAATATTTTTATCGTGAGAGGCAACACTTTTCTTACACCTCCAGCGTATGTAGGAGCGCTTGAAGGCATCACCCGGAGCGCGGTGATTGATATCGCTGAAAAACTAGGATACAAGGTGAAGGAGGAACCGTTTACTCGCGATGATGTTTACACGGCAGACGAAGTATTCCTTACTGGTACGGCTGCAGAAGTCATTCCCGTTGTCAAGGTGGATGGAAGAGTCATTGGAGATGGGATACCAGGAGAGCATACCCAAAAAATCCTGCAGGAGTTTAGGGAAAGAGTTGTTGCCGAAGGCATCCAGGTTTATCCGGAAAAAGCCCATCAAGTCAGTTAAGATACGTTTTAGTTGCAAGCTCGACTAATTGAATAAAGATAAAGCGAAGACAGGGACAAGTAATTTTTTGCGATCAGCATGCACAGAGAGCCGGGTTAGCTGGAAGCCGGTGATGCCGTAATGGAATGAACTCACCCTGGAGCGCCAGTTTGAAAGGAAACTAGTAAAACTGGCCGAGTGCCCCGCACTTGTTGTCAAAATCACGAGCGCACGCGTTAAGCGTGAAGAAGGGTGGTACCGTGGAACAAGGAGCTAAAGCCTATTCCATCCCTTTGCCTAGGCAAACTTAGGCATATGGAGATGAATGGGCTTTTTTATTTTGAAAAAATAGCGATTAAATCGAAATGGGAGGTACGATAAATGGAAGCTGCCTTAAAGGAAACAAAGGCTGTAACAAAGGAAATAAGCGGCGCAGATTTGCTGGTTAGAGCTTTGGAAAAGGAAAACGTCGAAGTCATTTTCGGCTACCCAGGAGGAGCAGTCCTCCCAATCTACGACAAACTCTATGATTCTAAGATTCTACATGTGCTGCCAAGGCATGAGCAGGGAGGGATCCATGCGGCGGAGGGATACGCGCGGATCAGCGGAAAACCTGGAGTAGTCATCGCAACTTCTGGTCCGGGCGCAACCAATATTATTACTGGCATTGCCGATGCAATGATGGATTCGCTGCCGCTAGTCATTTTCACTGGTCAGGTGGCGACAGGCGTTATAGGAACAGACGCTTTTCAGGAAGCTGACATACTGGGAATTACGACGCCGATCACCAAGTACAACTATCAAGTCAGGGAAATAAAAGACATCCCTCGGATCATAAAGGAAGCCTTTTATATTGCAACAAGCGGCAGACCTGGCCCTGTAGTCATTGATTTTCCAAAAGATTTAGCGGCGGGATTCCTGCAAGAGCCTGAGTTGGCAGATCCGGAAATGCGTTTACCAGGTTACCAGCCGACGACGGAGCCGAATTACCTTCAGGTCAGAAAGCTGTCAGAAGCAGTCAGCAAGGCAAAAAAACCTGTTATTCTCGCAGGAGCTGGAATCCTTCATGCAAAGGCATCCGCTTTATTAAAAGAATACGCCGAAAAGCAGAACATTCCAGTTGTTCATACATTGCTCGGATTAGGTGGATTCCCGGCAGGGCATGAATTGTTCTTAGGAATGGCAGGGATGCATGGCTGCTATACGGCCAACATGGCCCTCTATCATTGTGACTTGCTGATTAACATCGGTGCCCGGTTTGATGACCGGTTGACAGGAAATCTGCAGCATTTTGCACCAAAAGCAACAGTAGCCCATATTGATATCGACCCAGCGGAGATTGGAAAAAACGTGGCTACGCAAATTCCAGTCGTAGGAGATGCTAGGGAAGCTTTAAAACAGCTGCAGAAGCTCGATGGAAAGCCTCCGCAGCAGCAAGAATGGCTCGAAACCCTTGGTGCTTGGAAAAATGACTATCCTTTTTATTACGAGGAGAATGATGTTCTTAAACCGCAAAAGGTCATGGAACTGCTCTATGAAAAAACGGCTGGAGAAGCGATTGTCGTTACCGATGTCGGCCAGCATCAAATGTGGGCAGCTCAATACTATCCGTTTAAAACAGCAGATCGATGGGTCACCTCTGGAGGTCTTGGGACAATGGGATTTGGTCTTCCGGCTAGTATCGGCGCACAGCTGGCAGACCCGGAGGCTACTGTAATCGCTGTACTCGGCGATGGCGGTTTTCAAATGTCAACTCAGGAGCTGGCGGTCATTGCCGAATTTCAGCTCCCAATCAAAATTGCGATTTTCAATAACAAGGCATTAGGGATGGTAAGGCAGTGGCAGGAGTTTTTTTACCAGGAAAGATACTCTCACAGCAAAAATCCTGTCCAACCATCGTTCGTGAAGCTGGCAGATGCATACGGCATCAAAGGGTATGAAATTCATTCCGAAGCGGAAGCACATACCATCCTAAATGAAGTGCTCCATGACAATGAACCGGTGCTGCTCGACTTCCGGATCGATGGAGCTGAAAATGTATATCCAATGATTGCCCCAGGAAAAGGAATCCACGAAATGGTGGGAGTGAGGAAATGAAACGAATCATAACAATAACGGTACTGAACCGGCCCGGAGTATTGAACCGAATCACTAATCTTTTTACAAAGCGAAACTATAATATCGAGAGCATTTCAGTAGGACTAACAGAGCTGGAAGGAGTTTCTCGAATGACCTGCGTTGTCCATGTGGAGAATGACGGGATGGTGGAGCAAATCACGAAACAGTTGAACAAGCAAATTGATGTTCTCAAGGTGGCGGATATTAGCGATCAGGCGATTGTCGCCCGTGAGCTGGCGCTTGTAAAAGTGCCGGTCCTGCCGCAGAACCGGGCAGAAATCTACTCGCTCATTGAACCATTTCGGGCCTCGGTGATTGATGTAAGCAAGGATAGCATTATCATCCAATTAACAGGAGAAACGGAAAAAATTGAGGCATTTATCGAGTTAATTAAACCATATGGAATCAGAGAATTGGCAAGGACTGGAACAACCGCGTTCCCGAGGGGAAATCAGCGGACCAGCCAGCAAAAAACTTATTCGTTTGTTTAATCAAAAATAATTTTAAAAATAGAAAGGAAGAGAAAAAATGACAAAAATGTACTATAACGGCGATGCAAATGAGGCTTATTTCAATGGGAAGAAAGTTGCGGTGATTGGCTATGGTTCACAGGGACATGCGCACGCACAAAATCTCCGGGACAGTGGTGTCGAGGTAGTCGTTGGTTTAAGACAAGGAAAATCGTGGGATAAGGCGGCAGAAGATGGATTTGCGGTTCAGTCAGTTGCTGAAGCAGTTTCCGCTTCAGATGTGGTGATGGTATTGCTTCCAGATGAAAGGCAGACCGCTGTTTACAAAGCGGAAATTGAACCACAGCTTTCTAATCAGGCATTGATGTTCGCCCATGGTTTTAATGTCCATTTTAACCAGATCGTTCCTCCTGAAACTTGTGATGTACTGCTAGTCGCGCCAAAAGGTCCAGGACATCTCGTCAGAAGGACTTACGAGGAGGGTGCCGGGGTTCCAGCACTATTCGCTATTCATCAGGATGTTTCAGGGGAGGCGAGAAAATTAGCGCTCGCATATGCAAAAGCAATTGGTGCATTGAGGGCTGGTGCATTGGAAACAACCTTCAAGGAAGAAACGGAAACGGATTTGTTCGGAGAGCAGGCAGTGCTTTGCGGCGGGTTGACGTCCCTTGTGAAGGCTGGTTTTGAAACGCTAGTAGAAGCTGGATACCAGCCGGAACTGGCCTATTTTGAAACGATGCATGAACTAAAGCTAATCGTAGATTTGATGTATGAGGGGGGATTGGAAGGAATGCGCTATTCCATCTCTGACACGGCTCAATGGGGTGATTTTGTTAGTGGGCCTAGAATTGTCAATGATCAGGTAAAAGCAGAAATGAAAAAAGTGCTAACCGATATCCAGGAAGGTAATTTTGCAAAAGGCTGGATTGCAGAAAACGAAAACAACAGGCCGGTCTTTAATGCCATCAATGAAAAAGAAAATAGCCACCAGATTGAACAAGTAGGAAGAGAACTGAGGAAGATGATGCCGTTTGTTAATAAACAAAAGCAGAGAGAAGTGGCCGGCAGTGCGAAAAATTAATATTTTTGATACGACATTACGGGATGGGGAGCAGTCGGCTGGAGTCAATCTTAATTTCACGGAAAAATTAGAGATTGCCAGGCAGCTTGAGCGTTTGAATGTAGACATCATTGAAGCGGGGTTTCCAGCAGCCTCTAAGGGTGATTTTGCATCGGTTGCGGAAATCGCCCGTGAAATCAAAGGCTGTTCAGTGACTGGTCTGGCACGCTCGGTGTTGACGGATATTGATGCGGCCTGGGAAGCTTTGAAGCATGGAGCAGAGCCAAGGCTTCACCTTTTTATCGCAACCTCGCCGATTCACCGGATCCACAAGCTAAAGCAGACAAAAGAAGAAGTGATCGAAACAGCAGTACGAACTGTCCAATATGCGGCAGCTAAGTTTCCAGTCATTCAGTGGTCTGCCGAGGACGCGTGTCGTACCGAACTGGATTTTCTTGCAGAAATTGTCGAAGAGGTTATCAAAGCAGGAGCGAAGGTTATCAATATTCCTGACACAGTTGGATATATTTCGCCGCAAGAATATGGAAATATTTTCACTTACTTGCGTGAGCATGTTCCTTCTATTAATAAAATCGAACTTTCCGCCCACTGTCACGATGATCTCGGAATGTCGATTGCCAACTCCCTTGCTGCTGTATCTGCAGGAGCTTCTCAAGTGGAAGGAACCATCAACGGAATTGGCGAGCGAGCCGGAAACGCAGCGCTAGAGGAATTCGCAGTTGCCCTTCATATCCGCAAAGATTTTTACGAGGCCGAAACAAGGATGAACCTGAAGGAAATCAGCAGAACAAGCAGCCTTGTCAGCAAGCTGACCGGTATGGCCGTTCCAGCTAACAAAGCGGTGGTCGGCCGGAATGCTTTCGCGCATGAGTCGGGTATTCACCAGGATGGAGTGCTGAAGGAGAAAACAACGTATGAAATTATTTCTCCTGAGCTGGTTGGCTTACAGAATAATACTATGGTCCTCGGCAAGCATTCTGGCCGGCATGCGTTCCGAAACAGGCTGAATGAAATTGGACTGTCGGTGCCAGAGAATGAGATCAATCATTTATTCACTGTTTTCAAGGAACTCGCAGACCGAAAAAAAGAAATGACCGATGATGATCTTGCAGCCATCATCCTTGAAGAGAAGCTGTCAAAAGAGCAGCAGTATTACCGGCTTGATTCCATTCAGGTGCAGTATGGTACCAACCAGGTACCTACGGCAACTGTCACCCTGTCTGGCTGTCAGAATGAAAGAATTCAAGAGGCTTCAACAGGCTCTGGAAGTATAGAAGCTTTGTATAATACGCTAGAAAAGTGTATGGATGAAACGGCAAGTTTGCTAGACTACAGAATCCAGTCAGTCGGAGCGGGCAGGGATGCACTGGCACAGGTGTACGTTAAGCTTGTTTTTGGGGGAATCGAAACAAGCGGAAGAGGATTGGCACAGGATGTACTGGAGGCTTCAGCAAAGGCGTATATCAATGCAGTCAACAGAGTTCTGTATATGGAAGAAACAAAGAAGATTGCTGTAACCGGCTGATCGACAACCACAAAAACAATGGAGGCGAGTGTAATGGAAAAAAAGATCGCAATCCTGCCAGGCGATGGTGTAGGCAAAGAAGTAAGCAGAGGAGCGGTCACCATTCTCCAAGCAGTGTCAGAGCGCTTTGGGCATACATTCCAATATGTGTACGGGAAAATTGGCGGTACAGCCATCGATGAATATGGAACGCCGCTTCCAGAACATACCTTGGATCTCTGTAAAGGCAGCGATGCGGTGCTTTTAGGAGCTGTGGGTGGCCCGAAGTGGGACCAATTGCCAGGACATATTCGTCCGGAAAAAGGGTTGCTGAAAATCAGGAAAGAACTAGAACTATATGCGAATGTCCGGCCAGTCCAATATTATCGCAGTATTTCCGGTATCTCTCCACTGCGCAAGGAAGTCGTCGAAGGAGCAGACATGGTTGTCGTCAGGGAATTGACAGGCGGACTTTACTTTGGGAAGCCGAGTGAGCGGACATTCCAAGAAGGAAAAGCTTCCGTAGTAGATACATTGTTTTATCAGAAGAATGAGATGGAGAGGGTCATCCGTTATGCTTTCGAACTTGCAACAACCCGCAGCGGCAAAGTTACGTCAGTGGATAAAGCCAATGTCCTAGAGTCAAGTCGAATGTGGAGGGAAACAGCTGAAGAAATCGCTAGTGAGTTCCCGGATGTGAAGCTTGAACATATGCTCGTGGATAATGCAGCAATGCAACTGATCAAAAACCCTCGGCAGTTCGATGTAATCGTAACCGAAAATCTGTTTGGAGATATTTTAAGTGATGAAGCATCGGTGCTGACCGGATCGCTTGGCATGCTGCCTTCAGCCAGCGTATCAGCACAAGGGCCAAATCTGTACGAACCAATCCACGGATCCGCACCAGATATTGCCGGTAGGAACGCTGCCAATCCGATCGCGATGATACTTTCTGTCGCAATGATGCTGAGAATGTCTTTTGGATTGGTGGAAGAAGCCGAAGCAGTAGAGAACGCTGTGAAGCAAGTACTTGAAGCAGGAAGCAGGACATCTGACATCGCTTCAACCGGCGTTTTCCCGTTGACAACTGAACAAATGGCCGAAGAAATTAAGGCAGCTTTGCTCGATAATGAAGCAATTTTCCATATCATGGGTGCGTACGCTTAAAGTTGGTAGGAACAGAATTAATGGATAATGATACCTATTGAAGGGGGAGGATATTTTGGGAAAAACGATCATTGAAAAAATTTGGGAGAAACATGTTGTTCATATGGAAGAGGGCAGGCCTGACCTTTTGTATATTGACCTCCATCTTGTTCATGAAGTGACCTCCCCGCAGGCTTTTTCAGGGCTGAGGATGAAACAACGCACGGTGAGAAGGCCGGATCTAACATTTGCGACGATGGATCACAATGTTCCTACCCTTAATCGCAGGGAGATCAACGATCAGGTTGCCAGGAATCAGATGGACACATTAAGGAATAACTGCGAGGAGTTTGGTATACCACTTGCAGATCTTGACAGCCCAGATCAGGGAATCGTCCATGTAATTGGACCTGAGCTCGGTTTGACGAAGCCAGGGATGACCATCGTCTGCGGAGACAGCCACACATCGACACACGGAGCGTTCGGTTCTCTTGCCTTCGGGATTGGAACAAGCGAAGTGGAACATGTGCTTGCAACACAAACGCTTTGGCAAACAAAACCGAAAACATTGAAAATAGAAATTTCCGGCACGCTTGGCGCGGGAGTCAGTGCAAAAGATGTGATTCTTTTTATTATTAGTAAGTATGGCGTCCAATTCGGCACTGGATATGTTATCGAATTTTGCGGCGATGTGATCAGGAATATGTCAATGGAAGAAAGAATGACGCTTTGCAATATGTCGATTGAGGGCGGTGCAAAAGCTTCGATCATTGCTCCAGATGACAAAACATTCGCCTATCTTAATGGAAAGAAGTATGCTCCTCAGGGAGATGAGTTTCTCGATCAGATCCTTGAATGGCAGAAACTTACCTCAGATGAAGATGCGGAGCATGACGATGTAATCGAAGTGGATGGAAGTAAGATTATTCCGATGGTTAGCTGGGGCACGAACCCGGCGATGACAGCTCCGGTGACGGAAAGAGTTCCATTTTTATCAGAGTGTGAAACCGAAGCGGAAAAGAAAGCTGTGCAAAGAGCATTTGAATACATGGGTCTGGAGGAAGGCCAGCTTATCCAAGATATCCATGTAACGAAAGTGTTCATCGGTTCCTGTACGAACTCAAGAATCGAGGATCTTCGTGCAGCCGCAGAGATTGTAAAAGGGAAGAAGGTTGCTTCGGGGGTAAATGCGATTGTCGTACCAGGTTCCCAACAGGTGAAAAAAGTAGCTGAAGCAGAAGGGATTGCCGCTATTTTTATCGAAGCAGGATTTGAGTGGCGGGAATCCGGCTGCAGCATGTGTCTTAGCATGAATGATGATATCGTTCCTGCAGGAGAACATTGTGCCTCCACTTCAAACAGAAACTTTGAGGGCAGACAAGGCGCTGGAGCGCGGACGCATTTAGTCAGTCCAGTGATGGCTGCTGCTGCCGCTCTTAATGGACATTTTGTCGATGTCAGGAAGCTGGCTGGCGTAGCGGTTTAGTGGAATACCTTTGAATGTGGTTCTCAATAACTTTACGAAGAAAGGAGCCGAAAATGTCTAGTTTTAAAGAAATGACAGGAAAAGTTGCTGCAATGGATCGGACCAATGTGGATACAGACCAGATTATTCCGAAGCAGTTTTTAAAAAGAATCGAGAAAACGGGGTTTGGTCAATATTTATTTTATGACTGGCGTTTTAAATCAAACGGGGAGCCAGATGAAAAGTTTGAACTGAATCACCCAGCAACCAAGGGAGCATCGATTTTAATCGCAAACGAAAACTTCGGCTGCGGATCCTCCAGGGAACACGCGCCATGGGCATTACAGGATTATGGCTTCCGGGTGATCATTGCGCCTTCTTTTGCGGATATTTTTAAGCAAAATTGTCTGAAGAACGGCATTCTTCCTATCGTCCTGTCAGCGAATCAGGTCTCTCAACTGCTTGAAAAAGCAGCAGGGCAGGAGTATGAAATGACCGTTTCGCTAGAGCAGAAACGTGTTTATGACGAAACGGATTTCAGAGCAGAGTTCGAGATCCATCCCTATTGGTATCAAATGCTCCTAAACGGGTGGGACGAAATCGAATTGACGCTGCAGCTTGAGCAAAACATTCAGGAATATGAAGGAAAATTTCTATCAGGAGCGCGCTAACAAAGAAAAGGTACTAATTTTTATAATAAAACGGACTGATTCACAGCTCTGCTTGTGAATCTTTTTGTTTTTTCCAGAATTCATGCTACACTTTTTAAAGCTGAAGTTCTTAAGGGATTCCCGAATAGCTAATTTTTTAAAAGTAAGGCGGTATGTATATGAAAAAACAGGATTCAAATAAGGATAATCTGATCCTGTTTCCCGGACTGGGAATGCGCCTTTTGGAAAAAGGCCTTGAGTATTTAAAGCAGCAAAAGTACAGGGATGCCCTTCAGTATCTTGAACAGGCACTGGAGTTCGAACCTGAAAATAGCGATCTATATGTTGGGCTCGTTCTCGCCCATTATGAGACAGGCAATCTTAAGCAGGCGAAGGAAATTGCAGCAGAGATGCTAAAGAGTGGCCGAGGGGATTACGGTAAAGTGATTGAAATATATTTGATGATCCTCGTCCAGCTGAATGAATATCAGGAAGTTGTTACTACAATCGAAGGATTGCTGGAAGAGCAGGAAATTCCTCGCGAAAAGCATGAGCATTTTATGAAGATGCTTGAATTTGGGCGAAAGATGAACAATGGAGCAGAAAAACAGGAAGGTACTGAGAGGGATGATGAACAACCAGAAGAACTAGAATTTGATCTATTTGTATTGGCAGACATTAACAAACAGGCATTGGCTTTAGGAAATCTCACTAATGTAAATATACGTCCATACATCAAGGGATTAAAGAAATATGCTGAATCAGAAGAAGGCAATCCCTTTATAAAAACGATGCTGGTAAATATATTGAGAGAACAAGAGTATTCAGAGGAAATGGCTGTAAGCAAATTTGGCTGGAAAGAGTCGTTCACGCCCGCTCTTTTGCCTGATGTGAAGGAGTATATGGAAGCCAGCGGTGTGCTTCCGTTATTAGCTGATGTAATTGAAAATGACGATCCAGTATTAAATGAACAGGTGCAGAGCCTCGTAGAGCGGTATTTTTTTCTGTTGTATCCATTTAAAACTCCGGTCGGCAGTCCAAATGACTGGGCAGGGGCCATTCACTTCATTGCCAACGAGTACTATGGATTTGATAATCCGCTTGGAGAGTTTGCGGATCTTTATAGCAGTCACCATGAGGAAGCAGCCAAAGTACTTCGGTTCATCAGGGAGTTAGAAGAAATTTCTTACCCGATAATATAGTCCTGGCTGTTGAAACAAGATAATCCTGTGTTATAATGTAGTGGTTGTATTATGTAAAAATCATTCTATTTTACATTTAATCTGGAATATTGCTTGGTTAACAAGAGTATTCATCGTCGAATGAAAATGATAATAGATATTGTTGGAGGGAACTGTATGTCTGCAAAGGTAGAAAAAAGAGAAGGGAACCAAACGGTTCTAACAATTGAAGTGGATGCAGAAAAGGTCAATCAGGGTCTTGACGCTGCATTTAAGAAAGTCGTTAAACAAATTAACGTACCAGGATTCCGCAAAGGAAAAATGCCCCGCCAAATATTCGAAAAGCGTTTTGGCGTAGAATCTTTATACCAGGATGCACTTGATATCATTCTTCCTGAAGCATACGCAAATGCAATCGAAGAAACTGGAATCGAGCCAGTTGACCGTCCTGAAATTGATGTGGAGCAAATCGAAAAAGGCAAGACGTTAATCATCAAAGCAACTGTTACTGTCAAGCCTGAAGTGAAGCTTGGCGAGTACAAAGGGCTTGAAGTCGAAGCATTCGACACTAACGTAACAGATGAAGAAGTGGAAAACGAACTAAAAGCAATGCAAGAAAAGCAGGCGGAGCTTGTTGTTAAAGAAGAAGGCAAAGCTGAAAATGGCGATAGTGTTGTCATCGATTTCGAAGGATTCGTTGATGGCGAAGCTTTTGAAGGCGGCAAGGCTGAAAACTATGCACTTGAACTTGGTTCAGATTCCTTCATTCCTGGCTTTGAAGAGCAGCTAATTGGAACAGCTACTGGTGAGGAAAAAGACGTAGAAGTTACATTTCCAGAAGAGTACCATGCTGCTGAACTTGCTGGTAAGCCTGCAACTTTCAAAGTAAAAGTTCACGAAATCAAAGGCAAAGAACTCCCAGCACTTGATGACGAATTCGCGAAAGATGCTGAAGAAGAAGTCGAAACTTTAGCTGAGCTTAAAACAAAAATCAAAGATCGTCTTGCACACGACAAAGCGCACCAGAAAGAACATTTCGAGCGCGATACTGTTGTTGAAAAGGCAGCAGCCAATGCGGAAATCGAAGTTCCAGAAGCGATGATCGACTCTGAAATCGACCGGATGGTGGACGAATTTGAACAGCGTCTGCAAACACAAGGCATGAACATGGAACTTTACTACCAGTTTACAGGACAAGATGAAAATGCTCTTCGCGAACAGATGAAAGAAGAGGCAGCTACGCGCATTCGTGTAAACCTGACTCTAGAAGCAATCGCAAAAGCGGAAAACATCGAAGTAACAGAGGAAGAAGTAGCTGCAGAACTTGAAAAGATGTCAGAAATGTATAATATGACTGCTGACCAAATTCAGGCAGCACTTGGCGGAAGCCTTGAAGGAATCAAGGGCGACCTTCAACTGAAAAAATCAATTGATTTTCTTGTAGAAAACAGCAAACCTGTTGCATAATAAATAAATAAATAAATAACAAATCATAAGCGTCTGGCTCCGCCTTGACAAGAGCTGCCTGCGTTGCTACCGTGTCTTGTTGAGAACGGAATTACACGGAGGAATCCAGCCAAGTGATTCGTTGTGTCAGGTGCTGAAGCTAGACATTTCTCAAAGTGAATTTTATACTTAGTATAAAAGTAATAACAAGGCGCGAGTGTATCGTGCCTTGTTTTCTACCATTGACCCGAATATACATAGATAATTTTTTAGTAATTTCCTGCAAGCCGATTTAATGGCCGGATTTATGGTTATGATGATTTAGTACATATTTATTGCGTCATAAGCGCGAACCTGTAAAAGCCGAGGGTTATTATTTCCTGTACCTTGGCAAAATATGATACAATGCAATACATACCTGCTATAAGGCAGCAGAAAAAAAACGCGCTACTTAACTGTTCGTTTGCTTATGATTGCAGCTTTATATATGTTTTAGAAGTTCTCAAGGGGTGAAGAAATTGTTCAAATTTAATGATGAAAAAGGGCAGCTCAAATGTTCTTTCTGCGGCAAGACACAGGATCAGGTCCGCAAACTGGTAGCCGGTCCAGGTGTTTATATCTGTGACGAATGTATAGAACTGTGCACAGAAATAGTAGAAGAAGAACTGGGTACAGAGGAAGAAGTAGAGTTCAAGGATGTTCCAAAGCCACAGGAAATCCGCGATATTCTTAATGAGTATGTAATTGGCCAGGACAAGGCAAAGAAAAACTTGTCTGTTGCCGTTTACAACCACTATAAGCGTATCAACTCAAACAGCAAGATTGATGATGTTGAACTTTCAAAAAGCAATATTGCGATGATCGGCCCAACCGGTAGTGGTAAAACATTGCTGGCACAAACATTAGCCAGGATTCTCAATGTTCCATTTGCGATCGCAGATGCAACATCATTAACGGAAGCAGGGTATGTCGGTGAAGATGTTGAAAATATCCTGTTGAAATTGATCCAGTCCGCGGATTATGATGTAGAAAAGGCTGAAAAAGGAATCATTTATATCGATGAAATCGATAAAATTGCAAGAAAATCCGAAAATCCATCTATTACAAGAGATGTTTCCGGTGAAGGTGTGCAGCAGGCACTCCTGAAAATTCTTGAAGGTACAGTTGCAAGTGTACCGCCACAAGGCGGCCGTAAGCATCCTCATCAGGAATTTATCCAGATTGATACTACGAACATTCTGTTCATTTGCGGCGGGGCATTCGATGGTATTGAGCAAATTATCAAACGCCGCCTTGGCCAGAAAGTAATTGGCTTCGGTTCGGAGAAAAAGGAAGAAGATATAGACAAAAATGAATTGCTGGCAAAAGTGCTACCTGAGGACTTGTTAAAGTTCGGGTTGATTCCTGAATTTATCGGCCGTCTTCCAGTCATCGCCAGCTTAACGCCACTTGATGAAGAAGCGTTAGTCGAAATACTGACAAAGCCGAAAAACGCACTCGTGAAACAGTATCAAAAAATGCTGGGGCTTGATGAAGTCGAGCTCGAATTTGAAGACGAGGCACTGGTTGAAATAGCCAAGAAGGCAATTGAGCGCAAAACAGGTGCCCGCGGATTGCGTTCCATTATCGAGAGCATCATGCTTGATGTGATGTTTGACCTTCCATCCCGTGATGACATTGTTAAGTGCATCATCACCAAGGACACAGTGGAACATAATATGCCCCCAAATCTGGTCCTGGAAGATGGCACAGTTCTGAAAGACGAAAGAAATTCAGCATAATGCTTATTAAATCCTGGTGAATACTCACCGGGATTTTTTTACTTCAAGGTCTTTTCAGGTGGGAAAATTCACTTTAAAATATTGTTTATTCCAACACGCTCAGGGAGATACTAGGTTAAAACGACTAGCATCAACTGGGAGGGAATGTATATTGAGTTGGACCGGAATCGCCTTATTTATACAGCTGTTTTTTGGCATCATCATCGGGCTGTATTTCTGGAATCTATTAAGGAGTCAGAGGACGCAAAAGGTATCAATTGATCGGGAATCTCGAAAGGAAATGGAACAATTAAGGAAGATGAGGTCGGTTTCACTGACTGAGCCACTTGCTGAGAAAGTAAGACCATCAAGCTTCCATGATATTGTCGGGCAAGAGGATGGAATAAAGGCATTGAAAGCTGCGTTATGCGGTCCTAACCCGCAGCATGTTATCATTTACGGACCTCCTGGAGTAGGGAAAACAGCGGCAGCGAGACTGGTTTTGGAAGAAGCAAAGCAAAATCAAAAATCGCCATTCAAAAAGGCATCTGTATTCGTTGAACTGGATGCCACGACAGCCAGATTCGATGAAAGAGGAATTGCAGATCCCTTAATCGGTTCGGTGCATGATCCAATCTATCAAGGGGCTGGGGCAATGGGACAAGCAGGCATTCCTCAGCCAAAGCAAGGGGCAGTCACCAATGCACACGGTGGAGTTTTATTCATCGATGAGATCGGTGAACTGCATCCAATCCAAATGAATAAGCTTTTAAAAGTACTGGAAGACAGGAAGGTATTTTTAGAGAGTGCGTATTATAATGAGGATAACACACAAATTCCAAGTCATATCCACGATATCTTTAAAAATGGGCTTCCAGCAGACTTCCGCCTTGTTGGGGCGACAACGAGAACTCCAAGCGAAATCCCTCCGGCGATCAGGTCAAGATGCATGGAAGTATTTTTCCGCGAGCTAACCCAAGAGGAGATATCCGAAGTAGCCAGAAATGCCGCTGAAAAAATACAGCTGACCATGAGTGAAAAGGCAATTGGGATTTTGGCAAACTATGCAAGAAATGGCCGTGAAGCTGTCAATATGGTTCAAATTGCGGCAGGGCTTGCGATTACAGATGACCGATCATATATCAAGGAAGAGGAAATCGAGTGGGTCGTCCATTCCAGTCAGCTGACACCAAGAATGGAAAAAAAGATTAATGAAAAGTCAGCTGTTGGGCTGGTGAATGGGCTTGCTGTCTATGGACCAAACACAGGCGCCCTGCTTGAAATCGAGGTAACCGTCATTAAAGCGAAGGAAAAAGGGTCGATCAATATTACTGGCATCGTGGAAGAAGAAAGCATTGGCGGACAAGGAAAATCAATTCGTAGAAAAAGCATGGTTAGGGGTTCGATTGAAAATGTCATAACAGTCCTTAGATCGATGGGCGTGCCGGCAGATGAGTTTGACATCCACGTTAACTTCCCGGGCGGGACACCGATTGATGGACCATCTGCCGGAATCGCAATGGCAACTGGCATCTATTCAGCCATCTATCAAATCCCGATGGACAATACCGTTGCAATGACTGGAGAAATTAGCATCCACGGAAACGTGAAGCCGATTGGCGGTGTCTATCCAAAAGTGAAGGCTGCAAAAAAAGCAGGCGCCACTAAGGTAATCATTCCAAAAGAAAATGTTCAGTCCATCCTGAATGATATCACTGGAATCGAAATTATTCCCGTTTCTCATCTCGAGGAGGTCTTTGAAATCGCTTTGTTAAAAGAACATTCGCGAGAGCAGCTCATCAAGGCTGCCATGGATTTCCCACAAATAGAATCTAGCTAATGGAATAATGAAAAAAACGCGTAGCTGCGTTTTTTTTCATTTACAAGCAAGCACAACACCAGACATATTTTTACAAGAAAATCAGGATACTAATTATTAGTACGAAAATAGGGCAATCGCTCTAGAATATTAGACACTTGAAATTAAATGCGATAGAATTGAACAACAAAGTAGTAACATGCTTATGGGTTTGATTCAATGCATATTGGAGGTGCAATGCTATGGTGAATAATAACGAGTACACTGTCCCTCTCCTGCCGCTGCGCGGGTTGCTTGTATATCCAACGATGGTCCTTCATTTGGATGTAGGACGAGAAAAATCGGTACAGGCACTGGAGAAGGCAATGGTAGATAACCATCTGATCTATCTTACAACCCAAAAAGATATATCCATAGATGAACCGGGTGAGGAAGACCTTTACCTGATGGGTACGCTTACCCGCGTCAAGCAGATGCTGAAGCTTCCTAACGGAACAATCCGTGTTCTGGTCGAAGGATTATCCAGGGCAGAAATCATGGAACTTAACGACGAAAATGATCATTTTTCTTGTAAAGTTAGGACGTTCGAAGATGATGAAACAAAGGATGTCGAAGATGAAGCATTGATGAGGACGATGCTTGATTATTTTGAACAATACATAAAAATGTCGAAGAAGATTTCTGCGGAAACGTATGCATCTGTTTCAGATATAGAGGAGCCTGGGAGAATGGCAGATATCATTGCTTCTCATCTTCCACTCAAGCTGAAGGAAAAGCAGGAGATCCTTGAAATGATCAATATAAAGGATCGGATGAATCGTGTCATCGAAATTATCCACAATGAAAAAGAAGTGCTCGGACTGGAAAAGAAAATCGGTCAGCGTGTGAAACGCTCAATGGAGCGAACTCAGAAGGAATATTACCTTCGTGAGCAAATGAAGGCTATCCAAAAAGAACTTGGCGATAAGGAAGGGAAGACAGGGGAAATATCCGAGCTTACTGAGAAAATCGAATTTGCCGGAATGCCTGATCATGTGAAGGAAACAGCGTTGAAGGAGCTTGACCGTTATGAAAAGGTACCGACAACCTCTGCTGAAAGTGCGGTAATCCGGAATTATCTTGAATGGCTGATCGCTTTGCCATGGTCCAAATCCACTGAGGATGATCTTGATATCAGCAAAGCGGAGAGAATCCTTGATAAGGATCATTATGGACTTGAAAAAGTGAAAGAGCGCGTCCTTGAGTATCTTGCTGTCCAAAAGCTGACAAACTCACTAAAAGGCCCGATTCTATGCCTTTCTGGGCCTCCTGGGGTAGGAAAAACGAGCTTGGCTAAATCAATTGCTAAGTCCTTGAATCGGAATTTTGTCCGCATTTCCCTTGGCGGAGTGCGCGATGAATCAGAAATTCGCGGACATCGACGGACCTATGTTGGTGCGATGCCGGGGCGGATTATCCAAGGGATGAAAAAGGCAGGAACGATCAACCCTGTTTTTCTTCTCGATGAAATCGATAAAATGTCCAATGATTACCGTGGAGACCCATCTTCTGCGATGCTTGAGGTGCTGGATCCGGAGCAGAACTATTCCTTCAGCGATCATTATATTGAAGAGACATACGATCTTTCGAAAGTGATGTTCATTGCTACAGCCAATAATCTCTCTACTGTTCCAGGTCCATTGCTTGACAGGATGGAGATCATTAATATCGCTGGCTATACGGAGCAGGAAAAGCTGCATATTGCCAAAGATCATTTGCTTCCTAGACAGATTAAGGACCACGGCTTGTCAAAATCGCAGCTGCAAATAAAGGATGAAGCCATTGCAAAGGTGATCCGTTATTATACCCGCGAATCTGGTGTTCGTTCTCTCGAAAGGCAGCTTGCTGCTATTTGCAGGAAAACGGCGAAAATTGTCGTTTCGGGCACGAAAAAGCGTGTGATTGTAAGCGAGAAGACTGTGGAGGAATTCCTTGGCAAAACGAAGTACAGATATGGACAGGCAGAATTGGAAGACCAGATAGGCGTGGCAACAGGACTTGCCTATACAACGGTTGGAGGAGATACGCTGCAAATCGAAGTTTCATTATCTCCGGGAAAAGGAAAGCTGGTATTGACTGGGAAGCTAGGCGATGTCATGAAAGAATCGGCGCAGGCCGCATTCAGCTATGTCCGGTCAAAAGCAAAGCAGTTGGATATCGACCCAGATTTTTATGAGAAAAATGATATCCACATCCACGTTCCTGAAGGAGCTGTCCCTAAGGATGGACCATCAGCGGGGATAACGATTGCAACGGCACTCGTTTCGGCTTTATCCGGCAAACCGATTCGCAAGGAAGTAGGAATGACAGGTGAAATAACCTTAAGGGGCAGAGTTCTACCGATCGGCGGCCTAAAGGAGAAGTCTTTGAGCGCTCACCGAGCAGGACTGACCAAGGTAATCTGTCCAAAAGATAATGAAAAAGATATTGATGATATTCCGGAAAGCGTCCGTAACGAGCTCGAATTTGTGTTAGTTTCACATGTAGATGAAGTATGGAAGCACGCACTTGTAAACGGTGATTCCCAATGAAGGTAAACAGTGCAGAAATTGTAATCAGTGCTGTAAGACCGAATCAGTATCCGGAAGGAAATCTTCCGGAGTTCGCTCTTGCGGGACGATCGAATGTTGGTAAATCTTCTTTCATTAATAAAATGCTAAACCGGAAAGCTCTTGCAAGGATTTCCTCGAAGCCTGGCAAGACGCAGACCTTGAATTTTTATTTAATCAATGAAATCCTTCATTTTGTTGATGTTCCTGGTTATGGATATGCGAAAGTATCAAAATCAGAACGCGATGCTTGGGGAAAGATGATTGAAACGTACATCACATCCCGTGAGCAGCTTAAGGCTGTGCTATTGATTGTGGACCTTAGGCATCCGCCATCTAAGGACGATGTCTTGATGTATGATTTCCTTAAGCATTATGGAATCCCGGTTATTATCATTGCTACAAAAGCGGATAAAATCCCGAAATCCAAATGGCAAAAGCATATGAAGATCACGAAAGAAACTTTAGAATTAAAAGCTGAGGATTCGATCATTCTTTTCTCATCAGAAACAGGGGAAGGGAAAGACAAAGCATGGTCTGTCATGGGTAGCTTTATGAAATAAAAAAAGGAAGCTAAAAACGAAAACTTGCACCATGTTAGCTGGTGCAAGTTTTCGTCTTTTTTCTAACTAAGCAATAACCCGAACGATGCTGGTAGCTTGTCATAAAACAGCAGCACACCTGCTAAAATAAGAAAGAGGACTCCATAAAATAAACCATTGCCGGTTTTCTGATACCGCAGGAAAAATCCAAGGGCGATGATTAAGAGGAATGCCCCGAGATGATCGGGCCAGAGCGCAAACTTATTGGCTATATGAAAATGGACACCAATGCCACTTAGAATAACCCCTGGGAAAATCGATTCATAATCTCGGCCCCAATATCCCTGAACCAAAAAGGCGACTCCGACAATGATCAGCAGCGTCGGCCAGGTAGAAAATTCATGGAATAGTGAATTCGTTTCCTGTTGGAGATAAAAATAGATACCAAAACCGATTAAGAGAATCGCAGGTACGATTTTTTGTTTTTTCATTTTTCCACCACTTCCAATAAAGCTCACTTGAATTAAGGGCAAAACTTTGATAAGGTACATTAGGGAGTATGTTTGATTGCTTGACAGATAGAATAAAAGGATAACAATCATACAGGAATATTCTTTCTATTTTATACACGTTTATTTAAATAGATGGTTTCAACAGTTGTTCACATTTACAACGTTAAAAGTGGAGAAACTCATGTATAATTACCTTAGCCAATTATGCAATTTCTTTGTGGGGGTGTCAATTCATAATGCATATTATTGTTGTCGGTCTTAACTATAAAACTGCCCCTGTCGAAATCCGCGAAAGGTTGACATTTAATGAAGCGAGTCTTGGAGAAGCAATGCGCGCACTTCAGCAAAAGAAAAGCATCCTTGAGAATGTCATCGTTTCAACATGTAACCGTACAGAAATATACGCCGTCGTGGATCAGCTTCATACGGGCAAATATTATCTTAAAGAGTTTTTATCAGAATGGTTCGGAATCCCTCAACCAGAATTCGCCCCTTTCTTGTTCGTCTACGAACAAGACGGAGCAATTGAGCATTTATTCAAGGTTTCATCAGGCCTAAACTCAATGGTACTAGGTGAGACCCAGATTCTCGGACAGGTGCGTTCCAGCTTCATGCTGGCCCTTGAAGAAAACACAACGGGAACCGTTTTTAACCAGTTGTTCAAACAAGCTGTCACGCTGGCAAAACGCGGCCATTCCGAAACGGATATCGGTGCGAACGCTGTGTCGGTCAGTTATGCGGCTGTAGAACTAGCCAAAAAGATTTTCGGCACTCTTGACAATAAGCATGTGCTGATCGTTGGTGCCGGCAAAATGGGCGAACTTTCGATTCAAAATCTTCATGCGAATGGTGCGAAGAAAGTGACGGTCATCAATCGAACTTTCGAAAAGGCCGAAGAGTTGGCAAACCGTTTTTCGGGAGTTGCCAAAAGCCTCGATGAGCTCCAAACTGCTTTGGCGGATGCTGATATTTTGATTAGTTCGACAGGAGCCAAGGAGTTTGTTGTTACAAAGGAAATGGTTTCCAAGGTGGAGCAAAGGCGAAAAGGCAAGCCATTATTCATGGTCGATATAGCTGTCCCGCGTGATCTCGATCCCGAAATTGCTACATTGGAAAATGTCTTCCTATATGATATCGATGATATGGAAGGGATCGTCGAAGCGAATTTGCTGGAACGCCAAAAAGCAGCAGAGAAGATCCAAGTCATGATTGAAGGGGAAATTGTCCAATTCAAGCAATGGTTGAACACACTTGGTGTTGTCCCGGTCATCTCAGCGCTTAGAGTCAAAGCGCTTTCAATCCAGGAAGAGACAATGAGAAGCATCGAACGGAAATTGCCAAATCTCTCTGACCATGATAAAAAGGTGCTGAACAAGCATACGAAGAGCATTATTAACCAGCTGCTTAAAGACCCGATCTTGCAGGCAAAAGAGCTTGCAGCTGCACCGAATGCGGAAGATGCTCTCGAACTTTTCATCAAAATTTTCAATATAGAACAGCTCGTCGCAGAACAAGAAGGAATGAAAACGGCTGAGACTAAGCGGGCAAAAGTTCCTTCGCCTCAGGCTTCCTTTCAGCCATAAAGAGGTGGTGACCATGGGTGATCTTTATATAACTCGTCTCCATGAAGGAACTATTGTGATTTATGCGGTTAGCGTTCTTTTGTATTTCATTGATTTTCTTAACCGTAACCGGATGGCGAATAAAGTTGCCTTCTGGTTACTTGCATTTGTATGGGGATTCCAGACGATTTTCCTCTTGTATTACATGTTTGATACAGGCCGGTTCCCGGTCCTGACTCTTTTTGAGGGGCTCTATTTTTATGCATGGGTGCTGGTGACGCTGTCTTTGGCTATCAACAAACTGCTAAAAGTGGATTTCATTGTTTTTTTTACGAATATCCTTGGCTTCATGATCATGGCAATCCATACATTCGCTCCTGTCCAATATGATTCCAATGTGATGTCGGATCAGCTCGTATCAGAGCTTTTGCTGATTCATATCACGATGGCAATCCTGTCTTATGGAGCTTTTTCTATCTCATTCGTCTTTTCGCTGTTATATCTGATCCAATATGACCTTTTAAAGCGGAAAAAGTGGGGGAAGCTGTTATGGAGGATCTCCGATTTATCGCGGCTTGATTACTGGTCCTACATCTTGAACGTCGTCGGGGTGCCAATGCTGATCCTTAGTCTGATTCTTGGACTGCAGTGGGCATGGATCAAGGTTCCTGATCTTGCCTGGTATGATGCCAAGCTATTAGGCTCCTTCATCGTCCTTGCAATCTATAGCATCTACTTGTACTTAAAGGCCGGCAAAGGGATGCATGGAAAATCACTTTCATTATTAAATATAGCGTCATTCCTGATTGTATTGATTAACTTCTTTCTATCTGGAAAATTATCTTCTTTCCACTTTTGGTATCAGTAAATAGGAGGCTGTCATGAGAAAAATTATCGTAGGCTCCAGACGGAGTAAGCTGGCGTTGACACAAACACACTGGGTAATCCAACAGCTTAAAAATTTAGGTGCTCCTTTTGAATTTGAAGTCAAAGAAATTTTGACCAAGGGAGATAAAATCCTCGATGTCACACTTTCTAAAGTCGGAGGAAAAGGGCTTTTCGTAAAAGAAATCGAACAGGCCATGCTAGATAAAGAGATTGACATGGCTGTACATAGCATGAAGGATATGCCTGCCATCCTGCCTGAAGGACTTGTGATCGGGTCTATCCCGGAGCGGGAGGATCACCGCGATGTCTTGATTTCAAATGGACATATTCCTTTTAAAGAATTAAAACCAGGTTCTGTTATTGGAACAAGCAGCCTTCGCAGAAGCGCTCAGCTTCTCGCCCAGCGTCCGGATCTTGAAATGAAATGGATTCGCGGAAATATTGATACGAGGCTAGCGAAGCTGGAAACAGATGAGTATGATGGGATCATCCTTGCAGCTGCCGGTTTAAAACGGATGGGGTGGGCAAGTGATGTTGTCACTGAATTTATCGAACCGGACATCTGTGTGCCGGCAGTTGGCCAGGGTGCGCTTTCGATTGAATGCCGCAGTGATGATACAGAACTTCTTGAGCTTCTTGAGAAATTCACTTCAGCAGAAACAAGCGCAACAGTAAAAGCAGAGAGGGCATTCCTTCACAAGATGGAGGGCGGCTGTCAGGTGCCAATTGGTGGATATGCGCATTTCAATGACAACGAAGAAATCGTTCTGACGTCCATTGTTGGATCTCCAGATGGAAAAACAATCTTTAAAGAGCAGGTAATTGGAACGAATCCAGAAGAACTTGGAAAGCAGGCTGCCGATCGTTTAATCAGTCTGGGAGCAAAAGATTTGATTGATAAGGTGAAACTGGAGCTTGATGGAGAATGATCGCCGCTTTTTCGCTGCAAAATAGAACTGTCCTGATTCCGCGGGGAAAGGCCCATGCGAAACGTTTCTCTGAATTGGTTGCCAGACATAGAGGGATTCCTGTGGAAATCCCTCTTATTGCCTTTCAGCCGGTTGCAGCTACGCAAAAACTGCTGGAAACACTTCAGGGCTTACATCATTATGATTGGATCATTTTCACAAGCAATGTTACAGTGGAAACCTTTTTTTCTTTTTTTGAAAAAAAGAAGCCATCGCTTCCAAAAATAGCTGTGATTGGTGACAAAACAAAAGCCTCCCTTGAGGAAAGGGGAGAAAAGGTAGACTTTCTCCCTCAAGAGTATGTTGCAGAAAGATTCACGGAAGAATTTTTGCCATATGTGAAAGCTGGCGATAAAGTCCTCATCCCAAAAGGGAACCTTGCCAGGGACTACATTTCTTCGTCCTTGAAGAAAAAAGGTGCTATCGTGGAGGAGATTATTATCTATGAGACCTATCTTCCTCAGGACAGCAAGGACAAGCTCGTTCAGATGCTAAGTGAGGAAAGACTTGATATACTTACCTTTACAAGCCCTTCTACAATCGATCACTTTATGGGAATTGTAGAGGACTATCATTTAAGAGACAAGCTTGCGCATTGCATTGTTGCCTGCATCGGTCCTGTGTCGAAAAGAAAGGCTGAGCAATGGGGTTTGAAAGTTGATGCGATGCCGGAGAAATACACCGTGGAAGAGATGCTAAAAAGCGTTGCCGAGTATGTAAAAATTGGAGGGTAATTTATGAAACACCTTGAATTCAGCCGCCATCGCCGGCTTCGTCAGTCTGCGAACATGCGCGCACTTGTACGTGAAAATCATCTTCGCACCGAAGACTTGATTTATCCGCTTTTTATCGTAGAGGGAGAGAATGTGAAGACGGAAGTTTCGTCTATGCCCGGTGTCTATCATTTATCGCTTGATCGCCTGAAAGCAGAAATCACCGAAGTAGAAGCATTAGGAATTAAATCGGTGCTGCTGTTTGGTGTTCCAAAGGAAAAAGACGAATTAGGCTGCCAGGCATACCATGACCACGGAATCGTTCAGGAAGCCACCCGTGTAATCAAAAGGGATTTTCCAGATATGGTGGTCATCGCCGATACATGCCTGTGCGAATACACAAGTCATGGTCACTGCGGCGTCATCGAGAATGGCAAGGTGTTGAATGACCCGTCATTGGAGCTGCTTGGTAAGACTGCTGTCAGCCAGGCTAAGGCCGGAGCAGATATCATTGCACCGTCCAATATGATGGACGGATTCGTTGTCGCGATTCGCTTTGCGCTTGATGAAGCTGGTTTCCAGGATGTGCCGATCATGTCCTATGCAGTCAAGTATTCTTCCGCATTTTATGGTCCATTCCGTGAAGCGGCAGAGAGTACGCCGCAGTTCGGTGACCGCAAGTCCTACCAGATGGATCCAGCCAACCGCCTAGAAGCAATGCGCGAAGCGGAATCCGATGTAGCCGAAGGTGCTGACTTCCTAATCGTCAAGCCTGGCATGCCGTATCTTGATATTGTCCGCGACGTAAAAAATAATTTTAACCTGCCAGTGGTTATTTACAATGTCAGCGGCGAGTATTCAATGGTAAAAGCAGCAGCACAAAACGGCTGGGTGGATGAAAAGAGCATTGTCATGGAAATGCTCACTGGTATGAAGCGTGCAGGCTCAGATTTGATTATCACCTATCACGCGAAGGATGCAGCACGCTGGCTGCAGGAACAGTAATTTTAGCTGGAGTGCTGTGAAAAATAAAGGAAACAAGAGTAGCTAGATTATAGAAATGAGGGATACTATGCGCTCATATGATAAATCGATAAAAGCTTTCAAACAAGCGGTGGACTTATTGCCAGGTGGTGTTAACAGCCCTGTTCGCGCGTTTAAATCCGTTGATATGGATCCGATTTTCATGGAAAAAGGCAAGGGGTCAAAAATCTATGATATTGATGGCAATGAATATATCGACTATGTATTATCATGGGGACCGCTAATCCTCGGCCACACCAATGATCGCGTTGTCGCCGGGATCAAAAAAGTAGCAGAGCTTGGGACGAGTTTTGGAGCGCCTACAGTTATTGAGAATGAACTGGCTCAGCTTGTCATTGACCGGGTACCATCGATTGAAATGGTGAGGATGGTATCTTCGGGAACAGAAGCAACGATGAGTGCCTTGCGCCTGGCGCGCGGGTATACTGGCCGTAACAAAATTCTGAAGTTTGAAGGCTGCTACCATGGACATGGCGATTCGTTGCTCATCAAAGCTGGTTCTGGTGTCGCTACGCTCGGTTTGCCTGACAGTCCAGGTGTTCCTGAGGGTGTCGCTAAAAATACGATTACTGTACCTTACAACAATCTGGAGAGTGTTCGCTACGCATTTGAACAGTATGGGGATGACATCGCCGGTGTAATCGTGGAACCGGTTGCCGGAAATATGGGTGTTGTGCCGCCAGTAGAGGGCTTCCTAGAAGGTTTGCGCGAAATCACCTCACAGTATGGCACCGTATTGATTTTCGATGAGGTGATGACAGGCTTCCGAGTAGGGTATCATTGTGCGCAAGGTTATTACAATGTAACGCCTGACCTGACATGTCTTGGAAAGGTAATCGGCGGAGGACTTCCAGTCGGTGCCTACGGTGGAAAACGGGAAATTATGGAGCAAATTGCTCCGAGCGGTCCAATTTACCAGGCGGGAACCCTATCAGGGAACCCACTGGCGATGACTGCCGGACTCGAGACTTTGAAGCAGCTTACTCCTGATTCCTACAAAGAATTTGAGCGTAAAGCATATATCCTTGAAACAGGACTGAAAGCCGCGGCAGAAAAATATGGAATTCCGCATATTATTAACCGTGCAGGCTCCATGATCGGCATCTTCTTCACCAATAAAGAAGTGATCAACTACGAAGCAGCCAAGACATCGAATCTAAAATTCTTCGCCGCCTATTATCGGGAAATGGCAAACGAAGGAGTGTACCTGCCACCATCTCAATTTGAAGGCTTATTCCTGTCGACAGCACATACAGACGAAGACCTGCAAAAAACAATCGAAGCAGCCGAAAAAGCATTTGCCAAGCTGCAGAATCACTAAACGAAAAGACACCCTTCACTTGGAGGGTGTCTTTTCGCATGAAAGGTACCCTTATGTAGGTGGGAATGCTCGCATAAGGGTATCTTTCCGCATGAAAGGTACCCTTATGGCAGTTGTTTTAATAAAAAAACACGAATCATATAAAATTTGAGGAGTTGTGATTTCAATTCGCTATAATGTTTGCACTCCGTTCCAATCAACAGCCCCGATGATCCGCCAAACTAAAATAGGACCGGGCGCAGTTTGCCCGGTTTTGCTTACTTTTAACGAATATACCATTCTATATATCAAAGGCTGCACACGCCAACTCCTTTTTATGTTCTAAATGATCATAAAAGCAAATTAAGGTTCATAAAGTGTTAATGACATAGTGATTTTACGTTTAAGGAATGAAAGGAGGAGTCGCTTTGTCTCAGGGGAATCCATCGTACCTGCGATTTTCACTAGAGGAGTCAGTGTGGTTTCAAAGAGGACAGGAAGTCGCAGAGCTTGTCTCGATTTCACTCGATCCGAATATAACGATCCAGGAAAATGAGCAATATGTTTCTATTCGCGGATCTCTAGAGCTGACTGGGGAGTATACATGCTATGAACAACAGCAGGAGGAGGAAGAACAATTATCGGCGCTTAAGTACGTCCATTCTGTCATGGAGAGGGAAGAAGGGTTATTTGAATTTCTTCACCGCTTCCCGGTAGATATCACCATTCCGAAAAACCGGATTGAAAGTATTTATGACATTGATATCCATGTAGAAGCGTTCGATTATGCTTTTCCAGAAAAGGAGCGCCTGAAGCTGAATGCTGATTTGGCAATTACCGGTCTATATGGAGAGCAGCAGCATGAAGCGGTTAACGAAGAAAAAGAGGAACTGGAAATTAGTTACCGTGAAAATGAAATAGAAGAGGAGGCCGAGGCAGACATCAATCCATCAAGAGAAGCGGATGAACAGGATTTTCCAGATCCCCCGGCGTACTCTTTTGTTCAGCAGAATGAAGCGTTGAACCAGCAAGAGGAAGATTCCTATGAGGATGAATTATATGCGCCGTTCAGGGCAGAAGCGAAAAAAACAGCTGCAGCGAAACTGGATCCACAGACTCAAGAACAACCAGAACTAGAACCACAGGCTCAAGAACAACCAGAACCAGAACCGCAGACTCAAGAACAACCAGAACCAGCATTTGCTTTTCAGGATTTTAGAGGGGAGCAAGAGGTCGAAGTTGAGCAGGAGGCAGAAGAAGAAGAATCGATACCAGAAAACATGTCTGCTGAAGTGGAAGAAGAATCGGTAGAAAGTTCCTCTTCTCCATTGATGAAAAAGAAAAAACCGAACATGAAAAAAGGCATCTCCATAGCTGAATTTTTAGCGCGGAAAGAAGAGGAAACGGAAGTAGCGAAAATAAGAGTTTGCATCGTCCAGCAAGGAGATTCGCTTCAATCGATTTCGGATCGCTATGATGTATCTGTACAACAGCTGTTGCGAGTCAACCATTTGAACATCGATCATGAAGTACAGGAAGGCCAAGTATTATATGTACCTGGTGCGGCTATTCACCAATCTTAATAAGGAAACAAAGCAATGCCTTGTCCAAAAGGAAGCTGGTTGTCAGGGCTCGGCTGGATTGTGACAACTAATAGGTAAGTTGGGCAGGTGTATACAAGCACCTGCCCAACTATATTCATCGATAGAAGTTTCAGAAAGTAGGCGAGGGATCCGATGGATGAGCACAATCATTTAAATGAAGTATCTGCTGTGTTGAAACACTATCCAATCGAGCCCTATTTTGCGGAAGGATTTGGAAAAATAAAGAAGATCTATACGAAATCAGGTATCTTTGCTTTGAAAAAGATCCATCCGTATGAAGGGTCCGATTTTATCAAGCATATCCAGACTCTTTATCAAAAAGACTACAACAGGATCGTTCCTGTTTATCCATCAAGCGACGGCAGATATGCCATTTTGCATAACAATTCACTCTATTATTTAATGCCATGGGTGCCAAATGCTAACAGGGAGGATCAATCGGAAAAGCATAAGCAGCTGTTCAGGGAGCTGGCAAGAATGCATACCCTGTCAGCTAAGGAACTGGAAATCAGGCCGGAAGTGAAGCAAGAGCATTATGAGAACACTTTGAAAGAATGGGAAAAAGAAGAAGAATTTGTAAATGGGTTCCTTGAAAGCTGTGAGAACAAGACTTATATGTCTCCATTTGAATTAAACTTTTGTCTGTATTACATCCAGATTCGGCAGGCGATACAGTTTGCCAGAATAAAGCTGGAGACGTGGAATGAAAAAACGAAGGAACAGAAGAAAACAAGGACGGTGACATTACACGGAAAAGTCTCACCAGAGCATTTTTTGTTTGATGAAAGAGGATACGGCTACTTCATCAATTTCGAAAAAGCAAGGATAGGTTCTCCCATTCAAGATTTGCTGCCATTTCTGGCAAGGTCGTTAAAAACGCAGCCAAAGTATGGGGACGAAGTCATTGACTGGATTTATGTATATCTGAAGCATTTTCCTTTCCGGGATGATGAAATGCAGTTATTCATGAGTTATCTTGCTTTTCCATCCGGCATTATCCGGGTTGCAGAGACTTATCATCAACGCAAGAAGGACGTAGATGAAAGGAAATTTGTTCAGAAGCTGCAGCGTCAATATTGGCTCTTGAACAACACTGGCTATGTAGTAACGAAAATCGACGATCTCGAAAAGCAGAAAGAGCAGGCAAAGCAAGAGGGAGCTCAGAGCTGAATGCAGCAGCTCTTAGGCTCCTTAGAAAATGTCAAATTTGATTGCCAAAGCGATCAGAATGAAAATGGACAGCAGAAAAACATCGAAGGTCGACGGGAAGAAAAGGGTTCTTAATCCTTGAAAGACACAAAAAGGAATAATTAGTTGCGCGGATACTGCCCTCGTCGTCCTCGCCCATTTGGGGAGTGAATACGGATTATACCTATTTCTTTTCATAGCCATCCCTCCAAGCAAATATGATATCCTATTTTTATTCTATGAGGCATTGGCCCAAGATGTGCCGATTATTGGCACAGAACGTACCTAAAAGAATAAAATAAAGGAAAATAGGAAAGGATGATTGACGTCAATCATCTTTTTTAGGTAGTATTACTAATATAAATAAAGCAAAGCATGGATAGGGAAGAGTACATGAGCAATCCGCTTGAAGAGAGGAAGTCCAATTGCTGGGAGGACTTCTAAGCCGGAACCATGGAAGGTCGCCCTTGAGCATCGCCTGGGAACGGAATGACTCTCAGTAACAGGCGACGGTGAAGAGCCGTTATCCAGATTTGAGCCAGCGACAGATGTTTTTACCGTTGCTGGAAAAAAAGGTGGTACCGCGAACATACTCCATTCGTCCTTTTATGGCGATTGGAGTTTTTTTATTTTTACAAAAGGAAAAGCAGTTGATAGGAGGAAAAAATGATGGAAGAGAATTTGTCGATGCCGACTAAATACGATCCGTCTGCAATTGAGCAGGGACGCTATGAATGGTGGGTTAAGGGAAAGTTTTTCGAAGCAAAGGATGATGAAACGAAGAAACCTTATACTATTGTGATTCCGCCGCCAAACGTAACTGGGAAGCTTCATCTCGGCCATGCATGGGATACTGCGCTGCAGGATATCCTTACGCGGATGAAGCGGATGCAGGGCTATGACGTACTTTGGCTGCCGGGAATGGACCATGCCGGGATTGCCACACAGGCAAAGGTGGACGAAAAGCTACGAAGCCAGGGCATCAACCGCTACGAGCTTGGCCGCGAAAAGTTTTTAAAAGAAACATGGAAATGGAAAGAAGAATACGCGCAGCATATCCGCAAGCAATGGTCTAAGCTAGGACTTGGCCTCGATTACAGCCGGGAGCGCTTCACTTTGGACGAGGGCCTTTCGAAGGCTGTTAAAGAAGTATTCGTATCTTTATACCGCAAAGGGCTGATCTACCGCGGCGAATACATTATCAACTGGGACCCGGCAGCTAAAACAGCTTTATCTGATATTGAGGTTATCCATAAAGATGTCCAGGGTGCCTTCTACCATATGAGATATCCTCTGGCTGATGGCAGCGGACATATCGAAATCGCTACGACCAGACCGGAAACGATGCTTGGTGATACGGCGGTTGCGGTCCATCCGGAAGATGACCGTTACAAGCATCTGATCGGCAAGACGGTCATTCTGCCAATCGTTGGCCGCGAGATTCCGATTGTCGGCGACGATTATGTTGACATGGAATTTGGCTCTGGGGCTGTGAAAATCACGCCGGCACATGACCCTAATGACTTTGAAATCGGCAACCGCCATAAACTGGAAAGAGTTCTTGTCATGAACGAAGATGGCTCGATGAATGCTAAAGCCGGCAAGTACCAGGGCATGGATCGGTTTGAGTGCCGCAAGCAAATCGTCAAGGACCTTCAGGAAGCAGGCATTCTTTTCAAGATGGAAGAGCACCTGCACTCTGTTGGGCACTCAGAGCGAAGCGGAGCGGTTGTGGAGCCGTATTTATCCACTCAATGGTTCGTTAAAATGCAGCCGCTTGCCGACGAAGCAGTTGCGTTGCAAACCAAAGAAGAGAAAGTACACTTCGTCCCTGAGCGCTTTGAAAATACGTATATGCGCTGGATGGAAAATATTCGTGACTGGTGTATTTCCCGCCAGCTATGGTGGGGCCACCGGATTCCAGCCTGGTATCATAAGGAAACAGGCGAGATATATGTTGACCATGAGCCTCCTCTTGACCCTGAAAATTGGGAGCAGGATCATGACGTTCTAGATACATGGTTCAGCTCGGCCCTATGGCCATTTTCGACGATGGGCTGGCCGAATGAGGAGGCAGCTGATTATAAGCGCTACTATCCAACCGATGCACTCGTTACAGGGTATGATATTATCTTCTTCTGGGTGTCAAGGATGATTTTCCAGGGACTTGAATTCACAGGAAAGCGTCCATTCAAGGATGTTTTGATTCACGGACTTGTTCGTGCAGAAGACGGTCGGAAAATGAGTAAATCACTTGGAAACGGTGTCGATCCGATGGACGTCATCGACCAGTACGGTGCCGACTCCCTCCGCTACTTCCTGACAACAGGAAGCGCGCCGGGGCAGGACCTTCGCTTCAGCACGGAGAAAGTGGAAGCAACCTGGAACTTTGCAAATAAAATCTGGAACGCATCACGATTTGCGTTAATGAATATGAATGGGCTCCAATATGATGAAATCGATTTGAGTGGCGAGAAATCGGTTGCTGACAAATGGATTTTGACAAGGTTGAACGAAACAATTGAAACAGTGACAAGGCTGTCGGACCGCTATGAATTCGGTGAGGTAGGCCGCGCACTTTATAACTTCATTTGGGATGATCTTTGTGACTGGTATATTGAAATGGCGAAGCTGCCGTTATATGGCGAAGAGGAGACGGCCAAGAAAACGACTAGATCGATTCTTGCGTATGTACTTGATAACACAATGCGTCTGTTGCATCCGTTCATGCCTTTCATCACGGAAGAAATTTGGCAGAACCTCCCTCATAAGGGGAAATCAATTACCGTTGCCAGTTGGCCTGAGGTTGATCCAGTACTTACAGATCTACAAGCTGCAGAAGAGATGAAGCTGCTTGTGGAAGTGATCCGTTCTGTTAGGAATATCCGCTCTGAGGTGAACACGCCTCTAAGCAAAAAGGTTGATATGTTCCTGAAAGCGAAGGACGAAACGACACTGAGCATGCTGGAAAATAACCGCGGTTACCTCATTCGTTTCTGTAATCCGGAAAATCTTGAGATCGGCCTGGAAGTGACCGCACCTGAAAAAGCAATGACAGCTGTTGCAACCGGCATCGAAATCATCCTTCCTCTTGAAGGCCTGATCAATATCGACGAAGAAATCGCCCGACTTCAAAAGGAGAAGGAAAAACTTGATAAAGAAGTGGAGCGTGTTCAGAAGAAGCTTGCCAATGAAGGCTTTGTTAAAAAGGCTCCTGAGAAAGTCATTGAGGAAGAGCGTGCGAAGGAAAAGGATTATTTGGAAAAACGGGTAGCTGTGGAAGCTCGCATTAAGGAATGGAGAAACTAATATAGGATACTTTGGAGACGAACTATTTTTTTGGTTCGTCTTCATCTTAAATAGAGGTGTGTTATAAGATGTTTGATACATATGAACAAGCAATTGATTGGATTCATACAAGACTAAGATTAGGAATCAAGCCAGGCCTTTCTAGAATGGCATGGATGCTGGAAAGACTGGAGCATCCCGAAAGACGGATCAAAACGATACATGTCGGCGGCACAAACGGAAAAGGGTCTACTGTCACCTTTCTGCGCGCTATCCTGCAGACTGCAGGATACCGGGTCGGCACCTTTACCTCTCCCTATTTCGAACAATTCAATGAGCGGATCAGCGTGAATGGGCAGCCAATCAGTGATGCTGAACTGATTGAACTGGCGAATGTGATCAAGCCGCTTGCCGATGAACTGGATCGAAGCGAGTTGGGCGGGCCGACTGAATTTGAAGTAATTACTGCGATGTCCTTCTATTATTTTGCCAAGATGTCCCCTGTTGATGTCGTCCTCTATGAAGTAGGCTTGGGCGGCAGGTTCGACTCTACAAATGTGATCCATCCGCTGCTTTCGATCATCACCAGCATTGGACTCGATCACACAGCGATCCTTGGGGAGTCCTATGAAGAGATTGCTTTCGAAAAGGCAGGCATCATCAAGAACGGGGTAAGCGTTATTACTGGCGTAAAGCAGCCGGAAGCACTCGAGGTGATACGAAAAAAAGCGTTTGATTGTAAGTCATCTC
Source organism: Mesobacillus subterraneus (assembly GCF_000934845.1). Classification (GTDB taxonomy): domain Bacteria; phylum Bacillota; class Bacilli; order Bacillales; family Cytobacillaceae; genus Mesobacillus; species Mesobacillus stamsii. The sequence continues at coordinate 36,546 of NZ_JXIQ01000071.1, read as the reverse complement.
TATACCACCTCAGAGAAGATTTTGCGGCAAGTTCAAAAGAACCTCTAGAGCGCGGAGAACAGTTTACATTTACAAGTATGTTCGGACAAATTCATGAGCTGAAAACATCGATGATCGGTGCGCATCAAGTAGAAAATGCTGCATGTGCAGTAATGGCAAGCCAGGTCCTTGCTAATTACTATTCATTTCTAATCGAGGAAGAGCATATCCGGGAAGGCCTGATACTAGCATACTGGCCTGGCCGGCTTGAGATTTTAAGTGAAGATCCACTCGTCCTGATCGATGGCGCACATAATGAAGAAGGAATAAAGGCACTGGCAAGTGAAATAAACGCTCGCTTTGCCGATAAAAATATTAGCATTCTCTTTGCAGCTCTAAAAGACAAAAAATTGGATAAGATGATTGCAACGCTTGAAGAGGTGGCCGATCAATTGATTTTTACCACATTTGATTTTCCGCGTGCAGCTTCAGCGAAGGATTTAATCGATGCCGGAAGCACTAAAGGAAACAAAAGGATTGCAGCAGACTATCAGGACTTTCTTCAAAGGAAAATAAATGAATTGGATCAAGCAGACATGTTGATTGTCACAGGCTCTCTCTATTTTTTATCAGAGGCAAAGCCCTTTCTCGTAAAATGGTTGAAAAATAATTGATCATTTTATCCGGCTCATTCAGCAAAAAAAAGGAGATTTTCCTGGAATGGATCTGCAGATGCATAGTGTCATATTTTGTCGTTTGCGAGTATAATAGGAAGAAAGTATGAGGATGCTGCGAAAGAAGGAGCGGCCGATGGCGAAAAGAATAAACCAGCAAGGGTATCATTTAGTAGAAGTTACACTTGGAGTCGCATTGCTTTCGATCGTACTCCTTTCTTTTGCGGGCTTTTTTTTACAGGCAAAGATGTTCAATTCGGATAATGAAAGCAGAAGTGCGGCTGCCCAGCTTAGTCAGGAAATTTTGCATATTATTAAAAAATCTCCATATACAGCCGATGTAACAGTCGAAGAATGGAATCAATTATATGGCACAAGTTTTGCTTCTAGCGAGCGGTTTTTTTTAACAGTAGGAGAAAAAGAGTATTATCCTGTTGTAGTAATAAAGCAAGCGAATTCCTTTCAAAAAAATTTGCCAATGGATTTGAATTTAATAGTAGTTTCGATTCAAGAGAAACGGAACGATACATATAAAAATGTTTATGAAACCTATGGGTACAAGGAGTGAACCGGTTATGAAGAGAAATGGGTTTACCCTTGTAGAATTATTAGCAGCCCTGACAATAACGAGCGTAGTCCTCATACTTGCATACGCTATTTTTCATAGCGGGATCAAACAGGGAGACACGAGTAAAAAGGAAGCATTCCTTCAGCAGGAAGCCGAGCTTATTGCCGAAGCAATCCGTAACAAGCATTTGAAAAATCCTGCTTATCAATTAGAAATAAAAGCGGATGAGGTAGTAATTGATGGAATGACGATTTCAAAAAACTATCGCTATCTAGCTAACATAGTCTATGAAAATCATCCTTATACAAGTGAACCATTACTAATTGACTCTAATCTGCCTCTTGAAATTACTTTGAAGATAGAAAAAGGAGATCAATCCTATACATTAAGAACGATATTTGCAAGGGGAATTTCGGATGAGTAAGAACGAACAAGGGTCTGTATTGCTAATCGTATTGCTGATGATGACTGTCTTTTCAATTATCGGAATTACATTAATGGGAATGGAAGCCAATAATGCGAAACAAATAGCATATACCGGAAGTGGGATAAAAGCGACAAATCTTGCGGAAATGGGGGTAGCCCATATGAAACGTGCGACGGCTGCTATTTTAGCTGAAAATAAGGAGGCATCCTTATCGGATACGGAAAAGCTGCTACAAACTGCACTTCCGTCAGGGATTGCTTTCCCAATAAACAAGGATAGTTCGTACCCATTATACAAAATGGAAGATGTGGATATTTTAGCTACTAACAATGAGGAGCAAGAGGTAATAAAGATTGTTTTTACTTCCATTGGGATTGCCGAAGACTATCAAGAAAGGAGAATAAATGCGGAGTTAAAGATCGCACGAGGAGAAGGGAATGGCGAATTCCCCGAGCCGGACAAGGGAATGGAAGTGAGCGAGGAAGATGAAATTACTTCCAATGGTCCTTTTTTAACACCTATTCTGTATGATTCTCATCTGACGATTTCCTCTAACCATAATCCGGTCTTTGAAAAGGACATTTATTTTAAGAATGGTTTAACCGCGCGTGCGAATACGGAAGTGGCATTTGAGAGCAACCTATATCTCAAAGGAGAGTCCTTTATTGAAAGCAATAGCAATATCGTTGTTTACGGGGATGCATATATAGAAAACATGGACGTAAAACAGAATCCTTCAGGCAAAGGGAATCAAGGGCTTCTTTGTGTCGAAGGAACTGTAAGACTTTATGGCGATATCGAGAGTACGGTTACTATTACTTCACAAAGTTGCGAAACGATCACATCCGCGAAGCATTATAGTGGAATTTATGCAAAGGAAGTTGTAAAACCCTCCGAGGAATCCGACACGGAGAAATGGGAAGTAAATACCCTGAAACTTGAGGCATCATACCGATAATTCTAAAATGGAGTCTGGTGGAATGTTATGAAAGCTAATCAAAAGGGAGGTTTGTCAATGGGCAAGTTTAGGAGGTATACATTCACACTGGCATTAACCATTGCCTCGCTATTAACCATTGCTTTCTCCCAGTGGTCACCTGTTGTTCTCAGCTCGGTTGCTGAAAAGAATACTTCTCAGGATATTTTGCCAAAAGAAGAGCCCGTTGTCGTTGCCACTGCTACGAGACAGTTAGGGGAAGAGTATGCGGATACGGAAAAATTCGTACAAGCATTTTCTCAGCTGCCGATCGAGCCGCTGACAAGCTTTTCAATGAAAAAATTCATAGAAGAAAAAAAGCTGACTGAACTATCATCCGAGCAGATTAGCATCGTTTCATCAGCTCTTTTCGAGGCATTATTAGCAACCAATTTTATCATATCCGAAAGAAATATTGGAAGTGAACTTCCAAAAAACACTCAACTCGGTCTTGAAGCGAAAGTCGATTTTAGCAAGAACATGGACTTTTCATTTTATAATCCAAATAAGCATCCATACGATATGAAACTATCAATGAACAAGAGGGAATTAGAAATTTCGATTATCGGTATCCCCTTTTCTCACAAATACGAGGCAAATCTTACGGAAAAGCAAGAATTTAAGCCGAGAACAATCAAGCGTTACACACCTCTGTTGCAGCCTGGTCAGAAATACGTAGAAACCGAGGGGAAGCCCGGCTTTCTGATCAAAGTGTATCGCGAATCTATTTCAGCTACGGGGGAATGGATGGAATCAGAATGGATAGCGGAAGATTTTTATCAGCCTAGTTATCGAGTTGAACTCATTGGAATCGTTCCGAGTAGTAGTCCACTGCCACCACAACAGGGAACCTTGGGGACGGAATCGATGGCTAATCCGGACACGAATGGTAGTTCCGTGAGTGAAACTCCCACTGCAAGTACAGAGAACCTGGCACCTGCACCAAATGAACAAAACCCTCAACAAGATCCTGGGCAAGGAACAGATGGCAGTGTGGAAGATAGATTGTGGGGGAAACCGAATGAAGTACCCAAATAATCAGGAGGCAAACAGATGAAACAAACTCGCAGAAGACTTGGAGACTTATTGATTGAATCTGGGCTGCTAACGGAAGAACAACTGCAAATCACTCTACAGGATAAACCAGCAGAACAGAAGTTGGGGGATGCTCTGCTGCATCGAGGTTATATAACAGAGCAGCAATTAATTGAGGTGCTGGAATTTCAACTGGGAATCCCGCATATTAGCTTATACCGATATCCATTTGATACAAGTTTATTTAATCTTATTTCTAAGGAAACAGCGAAGCGCAATTTGGTTATTCCTCTAAAAAAAGACGGAGATAAACTTTATGTTGCGATGGCAGATCCGATGGACTTTTTCACGATTGATGATTTGCGCTTATCAACCGGCTTCCATATAGAGACAGCAATTGCGACTAAGGATGATATCATACGGGCGATAAATAAATTCTATGATATCGATGAAGATTTTGAAGAATTATTCGGACAAGAATATGCGATGAAACCGGTGAAAGAAGAAAAGGCAACAGATGCAGACTCGCCAATTGTCAGGCTTGTTAATCAATTGCTATCAAATGCAGGGGCAAATAAAGCGAGCGATATCCATATCGATCCCCAGGAAACAAAGGTAGTAGTTCGTTATAGGATCGATGGCATGCTGCGAATAGAAAGAGTCCTTCCTAAACATTTGCAGAATGTATTAACAGCTAGATTGAAAATTATGGCTAATTTGGATATAACGGAAAACCGAGTGCCGCAGGATGGCCGGTTTAAAGTCAACCTTGACTTTCATCCAGTCGACTTGAGGGTATCCACCATTCCAACTGTTTATGGAGAAAAAATTGTGCTGCGCCTGCTTGATATGGGCAGCACCTTAAATGATTTGAACAAATTAGGGTTTCATCCTTTACATTTACAAAGATTCACTAGTATGATTTCCAGGCCAAATGGGATTGTTTTGATTACTGGACCAACAGGATCAGGGAAATCTTCGACTTTATATGCAGCTTTAAATAAATTGAACAGTGAAGAAGTAAATATCGTCACGATAGAGGATCCAGTTGAATACCAAATTGAAGGGATCAATCAAATACAAGTTAATCAGACCGTTGGGATGACGTTTGCAGCCGGTTTACGATCGATTCTTCGGCAGGATCCAAATATTATTATGGTCGGTGAAATACGGGATCGGGAAACAGCAGAGGTAGCAATAAGAGCTTCGTTGACTGGGCATTTGGTACTAAGTACTTTGCATACGAACGATGCTTTAACCTCCGTATCGAGGCTAATGGATATGGGGGTTGAGCCTTTCCTAGTCGCATCTTCTTTAAGCGGAGTTATTTCTCAGCGTCTCGTTCGAAAAGTCTGTCGAGATTGTGCCGAAGCGCATTCTCCTACAAAACGCGAACTGGATATTTTCGCGAAAAGAGGACTCGAAATTTCTACCGTATGGCGAGGAAGAGGCTGTGCTTCCTGCAATATGACCGGATATCGTGGCAGGCTGGCCGTCCATGAGGTTCTTGCGGTAAATGAAGAACTTCGAAAAGCAATTATGAATGAAGAAACGGTCACCAAACTTCATGAAATCGCCGTGAAAAATAAAACAATTTTCTTGCTTGATGATGGCTTATTGAAAGTAAAACAAGGATTGACTACCACTGAGGAAATTCTCCGAGTAGCCAGTATAGAATAGCGGGGGAGAGCGGATGAAAGATAAAATGGACCGACTGCTTCAAGCAGGCTTTGAGCTAAAAGCATCAGATATCCATATAACAGTAGGGGTTCCACCCGTTATGAGAGTGAATGGGGAGCTTAGAAAGTATGGCAACGAATCGCTTCTTCCAGAAGAAACCGAGGCAATGGCAAAAGCGATCATTCCGGAAAAAATGTGGACAAAGTTTAAGGAACAAGGAGAGCTTGATTTTTCCTACGGAATCCCAGGTGTATCCCGCTTTCGAGTGAACACGTATCATCAAAGGGGCTGTGTTTCCATGGCCTTTCGAATCGTCCCTACAAGTATTCCAACGATCGAAGACCTTAAACTGCCGGAAATTCTGAAAAAGATTTCGGAAAAGCCACAAGGATTGATACTTGTAACGGGTCCTACCGGAAGCGGGAAGTCTACGACTCTTGCAGCAATGATCCGGCATATGAATGAAACAATGAAGAAGCACGTCATTACACTGGAAGACCCGATTGAATACTTACACAAGCATGGAAACTCGATTATCGATCAGCGCGAAGTAGGATTTGACACAAATAACTTTGCCAACGGATTGCGAGCCGCCCTCCGGCAGGATCCGGATGTCATTTTGGTAGGAGAAATGCGGGACTTAGAAACAATTCAAACAGCGATTACGGCGGCTGAAACTGGCCATCTTGTTTTCGGAACCTTGCATACCTCAAGTGCACCCGCTACAATCAATCGAATCATTGATGTCTTCCCGCCAACACAGCAGGCGCAGATTCGGATTCAGTTAGCTTCTGTTCTTGTTTCGGTAATTTCGCAGCGCTTATTTCCGACAATAGCAAAGCAAGGAAGGATCGGAGCAACAGAAATTCTGATTAATAACTCGGCAGTCGCCAATTTGATCCGGAATGAAAAAATCCATCAAATCATCAGCATCATGCAAACATCTCGCTCCTATGGCATGCATACCCTCGAAATGAATGTGAAGGAGCTTGTTCAAAAAGGAATAATAACTAGAGATTCTGCAGAACCATATCTTCAGGAAAACTATGGTATAAGTTATGGCTAGATTTCACTATACCGGCAGACACCGTTCAGGAAAGCGTTCGGGAACGATCTCCGCTGCGACTAAAAGGGAAGCGCTGGAAAAGTTGCGCACAGAGGGAATCAGAACGACTGAGATCCAAGAGGTCCAGGAATCGCTGTTGACAAAAGAAATAACGATTGGCAATCCAGTTAAACTGCAACATCTCGTCATTTACTTAAGACAGTTTGCTACCTTGCTGAAAGCAGGTGTCTCTGTTGTGGAATCGACAAAGATTCTTGCTGCCCAGACCGAGAGCAAAGCGCTAAAGAAAGCGCTTCTTGATATCGAACAAGAGCTGCGGGAAGGAAATCCGCTATCGTTTGCTGCGGCAAAGCATAGTAAAATCTTCTCAGCGATGTATATCAATATGATCAAAGCGGGAGAAGCTGGCGGCAATATGGATGAAACATTAGAAAGATTGGCGGTCCATTTTGAAAAACAACATCATACTAGAAAGAAAATCGTCGCCGCTTTAAGTTACCCGGCAGTTATCGGTGCACTGGCAATCATCGTCGTTATTTTCCTGCTGGTGGCAGTAGTACCCACCTTTGTTGACATGTTCTCCAATCTTGGCGGCGAGCTTCCGGGGATCACGAAATTCGTCCTCCATGTGAGTGCGTGGGTGCAATCGTTTTGGTGGCTACTTATTTTATTATCGTTGGCAATCACTCTGCTCTTCATGGTCCTGAAAAACAACCGACAGACAAAATACTATTTGGATTACGCATTGTTAAAAATTCCAATTTTCGGTAAACTGCTACAAAAAGGAGCGATAGCTAGATTCTCGCGGACGTTAAGTTCCTTGTTTGCAAGCTCTGTTCCCATCCTGCAGGCGCTTGCTATTGTCGAAAAGGTAGTTGAAAATGAAGTGCTGGCCAAGGTAATAAGAGAGTCTAGAGATTCTTTGGAAAAAGGGCAATCACTGACTGAAGCGATGAAAAATCACTGGGCTTTTCCTCCCCTTGTGACGCAAATGATTGCTATTGGGGAAGAAACTGGTTCTTTGGACGCTATGCTCAGTAAGATCGCCGACTTTTATGAGCAAGAAGTCGAACATAGCACAGATCAATTAAAATCACTAATTGAACCGCTCATGATCATTTTATTGGCGGCGCTGGTCGGCACAATTGTCACGGCCATCATGGTGCCAATGTTCGAGATTTTTAATCAAGTAGGCTGAAACGACAAATACAAACAAAATACAATATTTTTCATTCTATTTCTTAAAGGAATCCGTTATACTGATTGATAGATTCATATAGCCATTGTCATAGGGAAAAATACCTAAAAGGAGCGAGATTACATGCTAGAAAACATGAAAAAGAAGTGGAAAAGTCAAAGAGGATTTACATTGGTTGAGCTTTTAGGGGTAATTGTCATTTTGGGAATTATTTCTTCGATTGCTGTACCAAGTATTGGTGGAATTATCGAAAAGTCCAAAAAGGATGCCGCAGTCGCAGATGCATTGCAAATTATCAATGCTGCGAAATTAGCAAATGCAGCAAATGTACCAGACCCATGGGACGAAACGAAATTGGGAACCTATTTAACAAAATCAGGAGATCCTACATTCACTGTCACAATCGATGCTGATGGTAAATTCTCCATTGCAGGTCATGAGGCTGCTGCTGCTGCGGTGGGAGGCACAGATCCGATTACAGAGGCTGATTTAATTAATTTTGCAAATCCACCACAATAAAAAAGATGCAGATTCTTTTGTTCCTTTACGGTCTAGTATTGGGCTCTTTCTATAACGTAGTAGCCTTGCGTGTCCCAGACGGAAAGTCAATTGTTGCCCCGCGGTCTGCTTGTCCGAAGTGTGGTCATCGATTGACATTCTTAGAACTTATCCCGGTGTTTTCATATTTTATCCAGGGGGGGAAATGCCGCCAATGCAAGGCGCGCATTTCGCCCATTTATCCTTTTTTTGAGCTATTAACCGCTGCGCTGTTCGCGATCGCACCATTTAGCGTTGGCTGGAGTGGGGAGTTACTAATTGCTTTAACACTCATTTCTATGCTGGTTATTATTACCGTTTCCGATCTTGCCTATATGATCATTCCTGATCGAGTGCTGATTGTTTTTGCGGGTCTGTTTTTCTTTGAACGCCTTCTATTTCCTCTAGTTCCGTGGTGGGATTCACTCGCGGGTGCTGCTGCAGGCTTCTTTCTTTTACTAGCAATTGCTGTTGTCAGTAAGGGCGGAATGGGTGGAGGAGACATCAAGCTGTTTGCAGTTATCGGCTTCGCATTAGGAGTGAAACTGCTGCTGCTTTCCTTCTTCTTATCCACATTGTTTGGAGCGTTTTTCGGTGTCATTGGCCTTCTTCTTGGAGCTATTAAACGCAAACAAACAATTCCCTTCGGTCCATTTATTGCGTTAGGCTCACTTGTCGCTTACTTTTTCGGAGATTATTTGATCGTAGAGTATATGAGGCTGTTAACATCAGGATTATGATTGAAGGAGTTTTGAACATGGCTTTCTCCATCTTTACCGGTCGAAAAAAGGTAATGAATCTTGTTATCAATGACCATTCGATTCGGTATATTGAAGTAAAACAAAGAAACCCGATTGTTATAGCCGCCAAAGGAGAACGCCTTCTTCCAGCTGGGATTATTTCCGAAGGCAAAATTCAAGATATCGAAACTCTTTCGCTCATTTTAGATGAATGTATAGCGGATTGGGGGATAAAAAATAGGGAAGTGAGATTCCTTGTACCTGATTCGCTCGTGATCATCCGTAAAGTTTCCATTCCTGTTGATGTCAAAGAGGATGAGATTCACGGGTTTCTGTATCTCGAGTTTGGTTCAAGCATTCATTTGCCTTTTGATGAACCAGTGTTTGATACCGTACCGCTAAGTTTGGAGAAAAACAAAAGGGAGATCCTTTTGGTTGCAGCACCGGAAGAGTATGTTTTAGAATATACCAATCTTCTAAAAGGAGCATCACTTAAACCAGTGGCCGCAGATATTTCACCGCTCGCTTCGTATAGACTCTATCATTTTCTTGGTCTTGTAGAGGAAAAGGAAACGCTAATGACCATTCAATTTGATATTGGGGTGGTTAGTATGTGTATTTTTGAAGGGACATTCCCCATCTTCATGAGGCATATTCCGGTTGAGATCCAATCTAATTGGGAAGTCCAGTTAGGACGCGCGAAAACAGAGGAGATGTCCTTTGCGGGAAATGCGAACGAATTTGTGTTTCAATTCGAAGATATCTATAAAGAAATCGACAAATTGCTCGAATTTTATCGATATTCCCTTACCCACGGCAAAAACTCGATCACTAAAATTCTCGTCAATGGCGATCACCCTAGGATGACAACTATTATAAACGAAATGAGTAGACGGTTTGAAATCCAGGTGGCGACAATCGAAACAAGTCTTCCTGAAGCAGCTTTCGGAGTTTCGCGGGAATATCATCTGGCTTTAGGGCTTGGATTGAAAGAGGGATAACATGCTTGTAGACATTAATTTACTTCCCAAAAAAGAACATAAAGCGTCTTCCTCGTTTTCCATTGCCCTTATTTTCCTGTTTCTCCTCGCGCTTGTTTTCATTGGAGTATTTGTCCAGGTACGCGTAAATGAAACGTCCTTGAACAAAGTAAATCAGCAGATTCAATCTGTACAGCAATTAAATGCAGCCATACAGACCAAAATTACTGATCAAGCAAGCAGTGATTCTCCAAAAGGACTTCAAGAAGCTGTCACCTGGGCTGAAACTTCCACTCCCGATACAGTCAGATTGCTTAGGAGCCTGATTGCTTTGCTTCCAGAACAAGGCTTCATTCAATCACTTAATTATAATGGGGAGGGAATCGTCGGGGTAAAGGTTGAATTTGAATCTGCAAGAGAGGCTGCGTATTTTCTGAGTTCCCTCCAGCATTCCAAATGGGTCGATACTGCCTCGATTTTGACGGTTGAAGCAGTGAGAGAAGCTAGTAATTCGAATGAGATCATGCCGACTTATTATTCAGAATTCGAAATACACTTTAAGAGGGAATACTTTACAGAGGCATCCCAAAAAGTTGGAGGGAATGAATCATGAATCTCCAATTCTCAAAAAAAGAAATGATGATTCTGATTTTCGGCGCAGTCATCGTAATACTTTTGTATTGGCTACTCTCAGCCACCTATTTACAACCGCTCCAAGATAAGGTTATTCAGAAAGAACAGCTGCTTAAAACGGAGAAACAAATACAGGCTGCCTACGAGAAGAGAATGACTGCAGGGCCTTCAGGGGAAATAAAGAGTGTCGCGGAATTATATAAAATTATTCCGAAAGAACCGTTCACGGAACAATTGATCCTGAATTTTGAAAAAGCTGAAGTAGTTTCTGACAGTACCATTACCTTGATGAAGTTTGGGGAAAGCAGCAGTTCTCCCGACCAAAAGATAGCAGCGGTTTCGAATCTTCCATCCACTGATTCAAAATCTACTAATGGAATTAAGAAAGTACCAGACAGCTTGCCGACAGGCCTGCAAAAAACATTCGTAACCCTTTCAGTCGAAGCGAAAGGATATCAAGGTTTGGAGAAATTCATTCAGGCACTTGAAGAATCGAAAAGAGAAATCACGATAGAGACCATTGACTTCGAAGGGCCTAAGAAAGCAGATTATGTAACCAATTCAAAGGAAATCCTTTTGTCCACTATTACTGTTTCTGCTTTCTACCTTCCTGTGGAGAATGACAAAGGCGACAGAATGGAGATCGAAACCCCAGCCCCGGCTAATAAGCGCAATCCGTTTCCGACTTTTGACGGTTCAAATGGGAATTTGTTAGAGAAGGACCAATCAGCGGATGGGGCAGGCATGGCTGCTCAATAAATCTAGTGAAAAAATTGACGAAAGCATTCGATAACAAGACGACAAAAGTCTTGTTATTTTTTTTTGTCTGTGTGATAGGATGAAGCAATACAGGAACGGGCAGGGGGAGGTACAAGTTTTGGACAAACATGGAAAAACGATTACGATCAAGATTAATGGCAAGCACCAACCGGTTCAGGAAGTCAGCCAGAGTCAGCAACATGACAGTGAAAAAAAGAGGCAAACAGAAGATTGGACAGAAATTAGTAAAAAGGAAACAGAACGAAGTGGCAATGTTCCAATAAATGAACATCGTGAGGATCGGAGCAAAGTGTATCCGCTCGATAATGATGCAATGGTAAAGGAAACGGCTGCTGCTCAGGAAAAGACTGAGGATGATTTTGACTGGATTTTGCCTGATTCAGGCGAACAGCAGAGCGTGAAAGAATATAAATTCATCCCAAAGCAGCAAAAGAAAAAGAAGAGTCTGGGAATATCCGTTTGGAACACAAAAACAAAGCGAAGCAACTGGTTTTCCAAAACCATCATTGTGGCTGTTTTGTTGGCAGTATTGATCGGTACAGCATTTGGGGTTACGTTCCTTAAATTTGTCGCATCGGAACAGGGAACAACTGCTTCACCGGCTGCAAATCCACCACAAGCAGGTTCACAAGCAAAAGATCAGGCGAGCGGCGGACAAGAACTAGAGTTGAAACCGATCCCTGTGTTCATCGTTCAGAACGGTATTTTTACGACTGAGGATCGTGCGAAGGAACGAGTAAAGCTGCTTGCAGATCAGGGAATCGCAGCGGAACAGTTTTCTGTAAATGGCCAATTTGCTGTCTATTTACGTACAGCTGGCAGCATCGAGGAAGCGAAACAACAGGCAGATGAACTTAAGCTTCAAGGGCTGGAGGTTTTTGCAAAACCTTTTGAAATCTCTGGCGGAAAAGTCTCTGGAGTGAGTGCAGAGGAGGCGGCATTCCTTCAGCAGTCTTCAGAGATCTATCCGATCCTCATGAGCGGTTCGCAAGTGTCACCAGATGAAAGGAAGAAAGTAGAAGATTTCAACGCGCTGCACGGAACAATTGCAAATAGGTCCATAGAAGATAGGAACATCCAAAAAGCCATTGCTAGTATGGAAAAGGCAAGCGGATCATTCATTGGGTACCAGACAACAAAGGATGCGAATCAGCTTGCAGAAATGGAGAAAAGCCTCCTCTCCTTTCTAGCTGCCTATCAAGCGATTGGAAAGTAAAGAATAGTAGCAAAAAAAGCAAAAAAAGAATATTTTCCGGGAAATTGTACAAATTAACAGAGCCTTCGACATTTGTCGGCAAGCTCTGATTTTTTTTTGCGAATTGTTAGATAAGGATTGTCGCAAATGGTGAACTCTGATAGTATTAGCTTGTATCTCCCTTGATGCAATCCATAAAGAAAGGTGATGTTATGCAACGCCTCATTTTAGCCTCTTCTTCTCCACGGCGAAAAGAACTTCTTGAAAACCTCCGCTTGAAATTCGAAATCTCGAGCAGTGACGCAGATGAAAGTTTCAGTGAGAACTTGAGCCAATCTGAAGCAGTGATGGAGCTTGCTTCCAGAAAAGCGAAAATAGTAGCTCAGCAATTTCCAGATTGTTTCGTGATTGGTGCCGATACGGTCGTGGTCCATGATGGAATGATCCTTGGAAAACCTGTAAGCGGACAAGAAGCTTCAAAGATGCTTAAAAAACTGTCTGGAGATACTCATTCAGTTTTTACCGGAGTATCGATCATCTCCCCTGAGAAGGAAACGCGTTTTTATGAAAAAACAGATGTGACGTTCTGGGAATTGTCAGACGAAGAAATCGACACCTATATTAAGAGCGGTGAACCATTTGATAAGGCTGGCGGCTATGGGATTCAGGGATTCGGCAGCATGCTTGTCCAAGCAATCGATGGGGATTATTACACAGTTGTTGGACTTCCTGTATCAAGATTGATCAGGGAGTTAAGAAAAATCGGTTATAGCCTTCCTTATGAAAAGAAAACTACAGAAACTTCTTCTACACTTCCCTCGTCATAATCATGACTGGGAGGAAATTCTATTGTCTACACATTCATTAAAGATCAGAGATTACCCTCAAAATGAACGGCCTAGGGAGCGGTTTATTCAAAACGGTCCCCAAAGCCTTTCCAATCATGAATTGCTTGCGCTGTTATTAGGTACGGGGTCGCGTGAGGAATCAGTCCTCCAGCTTGCCAACCGGATGCTTTCTCAGTTTGAGGGGCTGCGTATGTTAAAGGATGCAACCCTTGAAGAGCTGACGCAAATGAAAGGGATTGGCCAAGCAAAAGCGATCCATGTTCTTGCTGCCGTTGAAATCGGCAGGCGCATTGCCAACCATACCCTCGATGAACGCTATGTCATCCGGTCGCCGGAGGACGGTGCAAAATACCTCATGAATGATATGCGCTTTTTAACACAAGAACATTTCGTCTGCCTGTATTTAAATACCAAAAATCAAGTAATCCACAAGCAGACCATTTTCATCGGAAGCCTTAACGCTTCGATCGTTCATCCTAGAGAGGTAGTGCGCCCATAAGGGCATTTAGAAAATCTGCTTTAGCAAAGCAGTAGGGAAATATCACACTCAAAGCCCTATCATCAGTCAACTTATCCGCGAGGGAAACGGAACGGGGAGTGTAGCATGTTGACAAAGCCATAAGTTGCCTAGTTACCAGGGTACGACTGAATGGCGAGATGAAAATTCATAGACAAGGATGAAAGCTGAATTGCCTGAATGATAGCTCAAGGAGGACCACGGGGACCTTCAGCGGGAGGTAGCGACACACGCTGTATGAAGTATGCATGCTCCTTATATACTTCGAGGAACATGAAGTGATACTACTTCGTCCAACTTCTATATGGAAGGAAGAGCGAAAGTCACATCCGAAACTATGAAATGCTATGTTTCTAAATGTCTAAATGGGGATTGCCTAAGTTGGAATGCCAAACAAAAGGCTATGACAAATGTGTCTAAATATCCAATATGGCAACGGAGCTCTCGTAGTAGTCCGAGATAGGGAAAGCCTATTACATGGCGAAGGAGAGTAGTTTATCAGTTTAATACAAAATTGGAAAGGAGCGAGAGGCTCTATGAGAAATCCAAAAGTAGTGTTAAACAGTCTAACTTCTAAAGCACAAAACGATACGTATATCTTCGAAAGATTGTATCGAAATCTATATAATATCGAGTTCTATCTAGAAGCCTATGCCAAACTTCACCCTAATAAAGGGAGCAACACAAAAGGTGTTAACAATGACATAATCGATGGTATGAGTTTAGAAAGAATCGAGCGTTTAATCGAAAAACTAAAGGAACAATCGTATCAACCACATCCAGCACGCAGAACATATCTCCCAAAGAAAAACAGTAAAACACGACCTTTTGGTATTCCGACTTTTGAGGATAAACTAGTGCAAGAGGTTGTTCGGCGAATTTTAGAAAGTATCTACGAACCTCAATTTTTAAATCATTCACATGGTTTTCGACCAAATCGTAGCTGTCACACTGCCTTAAAAGAAATACGCAATACTTTTACGGGTACGAGATGGTTTATTGAAGGGGACATAAAAGGTTTCTTTGATAACATCGACCATCATGTATTAGTTGGACTTTTACGAAAGCGCATTAGGGATGAAAAATTAATTAATTTAATTTGGAAATTCTTAAGAGCAGGTTATGTAGAAGATTGGACTTTTCATAAAACCTACAGCGGGACACCACAAGGTGGAATCATTAGTCCGTTACTTTCAAATATTTATTTGCATGAATTAGATAAATATGCTGAAGGATATGCGGAATCCTTTAAGAAAGGTGAAAAACGTAGGGATAATCTTGTTTATCATAACCTAGCATTAAAAATTAACCACTGTAAAAGTAAAAATAAACGTGATTGGGAGCGACTAACCAAAGAAGAAAAAGCTGAAAGGCTTGGAGAATTAAAAGCTCTGTACAAAAAACTGCAAAGCTATGATAGCAAAGACCTTTTTGACCCAAACTATCGTCGAATGAAATATGTAAGGTACGCGGATGGTTTTATGATCGGTGTCATTGGTAGTAAAAGGGAAGCTGAACAAATCAAAATAGATGTAACAGAGTACCTTGCCGAAAAGCTCAAATTGGAATTAAGTGCTGAGAAAACGTTGATAACACATAGTGAGAAAAACGCTAGATTTTTAGGATACGATATACGAGTAGTAAGAGATTGGCACAGACTGAAAATGTCAAATGGCACAAAGAAACGAAAGTGTACCTATCAAACAAAACTATTCGTTCCTCATGAAAAATACATCAAAAAACTCATCGATTTAGGTGCATTGAAAATTGGCAGTAACAATGGCTGGAAACCTGTTCATCGTCCCTATCTAGTGCATGATGATGACCTTGAAATTCTTCGTACGTATAATGCGGAGATTGTCGGATTATATAATTACTATCGCCTAGCAAGTAATGCTTATGTCCTTCAGTCTTTTAGGCAAACAATGAAATACAGCATGATTAAAACGTATGCCAATAAATACAAAAGTACCGTTAGTAAAATCATTGCAAAATTTAAAATTAACGGGAAATTAGGGATACGTTATATAACGAAGGATGGTCCTGAAATTGCCTTTTTTACGGAACAACGAATGGAAAAGAACTCGGAAATCAAAAAACAGTCAATGGATATAATCGAAAATACAATCGTTTGCGGTGGCAGTATGAAATGCCACCATGACTTACACAATGGAAAGTTAGATTGATAAATGGAAAGCCGTATACTCTGAGAGGAGTACGTACGGTTTGGAGGGAAGTGCTTGGAAACCTACTTAAGTAATTAAGCAAGGCGCTGGGTACTTACCCTACTACAAAGAGGCGGTTCGCAGGTCGGCTGCTTCCGTCATTTGCGTCCATAATCATCCATCAGGAGTGCGCCTGCAAGGTGCGTAATTTTAGTGGTTTCTCAGAAATCTAGAACTCCTTACAGTGTTCTATGGTCAGCATCTTACCTTAAGGGGAAACCCACAGAGGGAAAAGAGCATGATGTGAAAAGGAGAAAAGACGGCAAATCTATCGAACGTCGAGTCAGTTCTTCAGACCAAGTGATGTACGGTAAAAGCTATACTGCTTGAATCCTAGACGAATGAGCGATGGGTGCGCCACTGTCTACGATAGATAATAGGCAATGAGGACAAAATGGGAGACGTATCTCCAGAGCGTCTATTGGAAATCTCTTTCCTGTCCATAGTAAGGTTTGTCCTTCAATCCTCAAACTAGAGGAAACCGTCAAAAGGGATACCTAACCATCACGTATCTAAAATTATGTCATAATGCAGGGATTACCTAAGTGCAAATGCCATTTGGCTATTAGACATTAGTCTATGAAATAGACATTGGTCTATGAAATAGACCTTGGTCTATGAAAATTGCATATGGTAACGGAGTCTCCATAGTACCCAACGTTTGCTTGTAATGAGTTTAGCAGGGGGAAGGGAGACAGGTTGATGTTAACGTCAATGAGAAAGGAGTCATGAATATGGCAACAAATCCATTTCATCAGTTGGACGTTATAAGGAATGCTTCTCAAAAAGGAAACATCATTACGGATTGTTATCGTCTCATGTATAACAAAGAATTGTGGATGAAAGCATATGCAAAACTATATCCGAATGCTGCGAATCTAACAAAAGGAACGTCTGAAGTAATAATCGATGGTTTAAGTTTGCAAAAGATGGATGAAACCATTGAAAAACTCAAAAATGGGACGTTTCGCTTTGCACCTGTAAGAAGAGTTTGTATTCCAAAGGCAAATGGTAAAAAGAGACAGGTAGGAGTTCCCAACTTTAAAGATAAGTTAGTACAGGAAGTAATGAGGATGATATTGGCAAACGTCTACGAACCTATCCTCTCCAATCATTCACATGGATTCAGAGAGGGACGAAGTTGTCATACAGCATTGTCCCAAATTAAAAACACGTGGAAAGGGTTAACATGGTGTATTGAAGGAGACTTAAAAGGCTGCTTCGACCATATGGACCATTCTGTACTAGTAAATCTTATTTCTAAAAGAATCGATGACCATCGTTTTCTTCTACTTATTCACAATGCACTTACAAGTGGTGTCATCGAAACTAGCACATATCATAATACCGACAGCGGTACACCACAGGCCGGTAGGATCTCCCCTCTATTAGCCAATATCTATCTTCATGAATTCGACCTTTTTGTGGAAAAGCAAATGGAGAATTTCGATAAAATAACGGACCCTATGGATAAGATCGATCAGAGAATGAAATATGTCCGTTATGCAGATATCTTTGTAATAGGGATAGCAGGTTGCAAAGATAGTGCGATCAATGTGAAGGGATGGATAAAGGATTTCCTTGAACAAAAACTCCACCTTGAATTAAGGGAAGAAAAAGCACTTATTACTCACTTGGAAAATCCAATTCCTTTTCTTGGATACGAATTTCGTAAATGGGATGAAAGGAAGGGAACCAGGGTCTCGTATAAAAGCCATAAACAACCAATGAGAAAGACAACTCTTTCAGGAGCAATTAAGTTGGAAATTCCGGAAAAGAAAATCAAGGATTTTGCCATTGCAAACGGATATGGGAATCTAGACAATTTTAAAAGTATGCATCGAGCCAATCTTATGAACCATTCCGAATTAGAAATTTTGTATACCTACAACGCTGAACTAAGAGGAATTGCCAATTACTACAAGCTGGCAAATAATTATCACCATCTCGATAAGTTATTTTACCTAGCAGAAAGTAGTTTCCTCAAAACCATTGCTAAAAAACGAAGAAGTACATCTAGGAAGGTCGCCTCAAGCATGAGAACACACAAACAAGGAGCTTTATGTTTAGTTAGAAAAGATAAACATGGCAACGATAAACTCCATCAGTTGGTGAAGCTCAAAGACATGCCTAAACATCATGGGGCAATCAAAGTGGATGAGTATGAGATTTACAATAGAACAGACTTTAAAAAACGTTTATTAGCAAAAGCGTGTGGTACAATAGAAGGTCAGAAGGGTCCATCACATTAAATCAAACTTAACCGGGACAAATAATGATTCAACGGAACCGAAAGACAATTGTCCTTGTGTTTAAGTGCGATCATGACCACGATGAGAAGCATATTCCGATTAGTCAATTGGCGAGCCGTATACGCTGAAAGGTGTACGTACGGTTCTGAGGGGGGGAGTGTGAAATCTGCTTGCGTGACCAAGTAAGGCGCATGCTCTCTACCCTACGATCCAACCCCGAGCAGGGAAGATATCGAGGTTACCAAACGGCTTAGTGAGTCAGGGAAAATTGTTGGAATTGAATTGCTAGACCATTTGATTATTGGAGAAAATAAATATATAAGCTTGAAGGAAAAAGGGTATGTATGATACTAGGATTTTGATAAACGTTACGTTATAATTTAATTTATGATTTTTGCGGACGAGCATAAGCCTTTTCCGGAAATTTTGACTAGGAACATTCAACTAATTTTAGGATAGATTGCCTGTTCTTTTATTGCATTTTTTGTTAAGAAAGGGAGATACAACAATGTTTGGGATTGGAACAAGAGACCTGGGAATCGACCTTGGTACTGCGAATACACTTGTTTTTGTAAAAGGAAAAGGGATTGTTTTAAGAGAGCCGTCCGTTGTGGCTCTGCAGACAGATACTAAAAATATCGTTGCGGTTGGAAATGACGCGAAGAATATGATTGGACGTACGCCTGGAAATGTAGTCGCATTAAGGCCAATGAAGGACGGCGTCATCGCGGATTATGAAACAACCGCGACAATGATGAAGTACTATATTAAGCAGGCGACGAAAAACAAAAGTTGGTTTGCTGGCAAGCCTTATGTCATGATCTGTGTTCCATCTGGCATCACTGCGGTAGAAGAGCGCGCTGTAATCGACGCGACGCGACAGGCTGGCGCAAGGGACGCTTTCACGATTGAGGAACCGTTTGCCGCGGCAATCGGTGCTAACCTTCCGGTTTGGGAACCAACAGGAAGTATGGTAGTCGATATTGGAGGCGGAACAACAGAGGTTGCCATCATTTCTCTCGGCGGCATTGTAACATCACAGTCAATCCGGATTGCCGGAGACGAAATGGATGAAGCCATCATTAATTACATCCGCAAAACGTACAATCTGATGATCGGAGAAAGAACGTCAGAAGCAATCAAGATGGAAATTGGTTCAGCAGGCAACGCGGAAGGAATTGCAAATATGGACATTCGCGGCCGGGATTTGCTGACCGGTTTGCCGAAAACGATTGAAATCACTGCGGAAGAAATCGCCAAAGCGCTACGTGATACGGTCTATGCAATTGTCGATGCAGTCAAGCTGACGCTGGAAAAAACTCCGCCGGAACTTGCCTCCGATATTATGGATCGTGGGATTGTCTTAACAGGAGGAGGCGCGCTGCTGCGCAACCTCGATAAAGTCATCGGCGAAGAAACGAAGATGCCAGTGTTGATTGCTGAAGATCCACTGGATTGTGTCGCCGCCGGAACAGGCAAGGCATTGGATCATATCGATTTATTCAAGAACAAAGCAAGAGAATCAAGATAATCAACAAGGGAAGCGGAATTCATCCACTTCCCTCAACTACTGTCATCCATATTTTTAGATAAGAGGTGTGAATCATGCCACAGTTCTTTTTTAATAAACGCCTGATAATGCTGTTAGTAAGCATTATTGTCCTCGTGGCATTGATTGGGTTTTCTTTAAGGGAAAGAGAACGATTGACATGGCCGGAGCAGTTTGTCAAAGACTCGACCAGCTGGGTGCAATCCATTGTATCCAGGCCGGCTAATTATGCTGCAGGCATCATTGAAAACCTTCAAGACTTGCAAAATACATATCAAGAAAATAAAGAATTGAAGAAACGCGTCGATGACATTGCCCGACTGGAAGCGAAGGTATACTCCCTTGAAAAGGAAAACGGGGAGCTTCAGGAGATTTTAGGTAAAAAAGAGTCACTTGCAGACTATGAACCAATCCAGGCGGTCAGAATTGCCAGAAGCCCTGAAAGATGGAATGAATTGATTATCATCAATAAAGGTGCGACCAATGGCGTGGAAAAAAATATGGCTGTCATCACGGCGAAAGGGCTGATTGGGAAGGTAAAGAACACGACGCCATTTTCAGCCACAGTCCAATTGATCAGCTCGATTGACCCGACAAATCGAATTTCGGCCATTCTTCAAGCTGATAAGCCGCTATACGGTACCATTGAAGGATACGACAAGAAAAAAGAGCTTCTGTTACTGAAAGGGCTGCCGTTCGATGCCAAGATTGAGAAAGGACAAAACGTCGTTACGACAGGAATGGGCGGCATTTTTCCAAAGGACCTGCCAATTGGCAAGGTTGTCGATGTTGTCCCTGATCAATTTGGCCTTAACCAAACAGCCTATATAAAACCGCAAGCGGATTTATATGATTTGGAACATGTCATGGTTGTCAAGAAATCCATGATCTCTGTAGACATCGAGGAAAGCTTGAAAGATAGCAAAAGTCAGGAGGGCGGCAAATGATCCGTCTCCTGCTCCCTGCGCTTTTCGTTTTCTTATTCATTCTGGAGAGTTTATTTGTCGAGCTGCTGCCTGCTGAATTATTTCATAGCGACCGTATTCTTGTGCCGCATTTCCTGATGGCTGGGATATTGTTTTTGACCGCATATTTAAGTCCCAAGCACGGAATTCTGTATGGATTTATTTTCGGACTGCTGTTTGATCTTGTCTACACAGAAATCATCGGGATATACTTGTTCATGTTCCCAGTCATTGCTTATTTGTTCGCACACATGATCAAAATCCTTCAAACGAATGTACTCGTTGTTTCGATCCTGACTCTTTTCGGGATCGCATTATTGGAACTCGGAGTCTATGAAATGATGTTGTTAATAAACATTACCGATTTGGACTTTTTGACCTATGTTAAAATAAGACTAGTTCCGACGATAATTTTGAATCTGGCTTTTATCATTCTTGCTGCTTATCCGTTTAAAAAGCAATTCGAAACCATCGCAGACAGGCTTAGTCATGATTAATGTACCTGCACGATCTTCAAAAAGGGTGCAAAGGTTTTTTTGACAAAGCATTTGCGGATAGAAATAAAGGAAATTAGCGGACAATTGTCGAATTCCTTGCAGATAACCATGCAAAATTATTGTGAAGTTTTTACAAGTTTTTCTTTAAAACTTAGATTAGTGTTTAGCCCAGCGCCCAGTTACTCGGAAGGCTTTCGTTCGACTAATAAATTCCCCGCAGCAGCACAAAATGTAGTTGGCGGGCAACGCTTTTCGTTTGAGGTGAACATCCGGTATGAAGAAAACACAAAATGTGATAATTAAAGGAACAAAAGATGGTCTTACGCTCCATTTGGATGACATTTGCTCTTATGATGATTTAAAACAAGAAGTAGAGCGAAAATTATCCAGTTCCACTCTTTTCCAGGAGGAGCAACAGTTGCTTTCTGTTAAGGTAAAGGTTGGGAATAGATTCCTTACTAACGAACAGGAAGAAGAGCTGAAAGATTTGATCCGGCAAAAGCGGAATTTGATCGTTGAGGACATTGAAACGAACGTCATTTCCAGGAAAGAAGCTGAAAAACGTTGCCGGGAAACGGAAATTGTTCCTGTTGCCAAGGTGATTCGATCGGGTCAGGTACTAGAAATTGCGGGAGACTTGCTGCTCATTGGCGATGTGAATCCAGGTGGAACAGTAAGGGCTACCGGAAATATTTTTGTGATGGGTTATTTAAGAGGAATAGCACATGCTGGTTCTGCTGGGAATGCGGAGGCGGTGATCGCTGCATCTGTAATGAAGCCTTCCCAGTTAAGAATCAGCAACTGCATTAACCGGGCTCCCGACGAGATGCCAGAGAACGAGAGTCGTTCAATGGAATGTGCGTACATATCAGAATCACAACAAATCGCCGTTGATAGATTGCAAGTTTTAATGAAAAAAAGACCTAATTTAACTAGATTCGAAGGAGGCCTTTAAAAGTGGGAGAAGCGATTGTAGTTACATCCGGAAAAGGCGGGGTCGGTAAAACGACCACTTCTGCCAATATAGGTACAGCTTTGGCTCTGCAAGGCAAAAGAGTCTGTCTCGTTGACACAGATATTGGCTTGCGTAACCTAGACGTAGTGATGGGACTTGAAAACCGCATTATTTATGATCTTGTTGATGTCATTGAGGGAAGATGCAAAATCCATCAGGCACTTGTAAAAGATAAGCGCTTCGATGATCACCTTTATTTGCTTCCGGCTGCCCAGACGAGCGACAAAACAGCAGTTCAACCTGAACAAATGAGGAAATTGGTCAATGAACTGAAGCAGGATTATGATTATATCATTATCGACTGTCCTGCAGGAATTGAGCAAGGCTACAAAAATGCAGTTGCCGGTGCAGACAAGGCAATCGTTGTCACTACACCGGAGACTTCCGCTGTAAGAGATGCTGACAGAATTATCGGCCTGCTGGAAAAAGAAGAAAATGTGGAATCGCCAAAATTGGTAATCAACAGAATCCGCAGCCATATGATGAAAAATGGCGATATGCTCGATATTGATGAAATTACCACACATTTATCGATCGATTTGATCGGAATTGTTTTGGATGACGATGAAGTTATCAAAGCGTCCAATCACGGCGAGCCAATTGTGCTGAACCCAAACAGCAAAGCTTCCATCGCTTACAGAAACATTGCCCGAAGAATACTTGGCGAATCCGTTCCGTTGCAGCTGCTCGATACAGAGAGCAAGGGCGTCTTTTCGAAGATTAAAAAATTCTTTGGTGTGCGCTAAACAAAGCACCTGCTTCTTGTCTATGACGGGAAAGCAGGTGCTTTGTTTTTTTTATAGAATAAGAAGGAATAAATTTCTTCTGTAAACCTAGCCATTTTGGTACTATGCCCCGAAATTGTCATACTCTAGTCGGACAGGTCATAGAATTGTACTAATATGGAGTACAAGGGGTTAGGTGGGATGAAATGAACTCGAGAGCGGACGATATACGGAGAAGGATGATGAAGCGGAAACGGGAGCGAGAAAGGGTGGAAAAGCTGGACCCTAACCGGTTATTTTCGACCGACGAAGAACGGCATGGTTTTGACAGGCTGCCATCCTATGATATTGGGCCAAATGGAGGGGGCCATCCGTTATTTAAGAAGGAAGTGTTTTTGTTCAAGGTGCTAGCATCTGCCTGTCTGGTGTTGATTGTGGCAATTATAGACCGGAGTCCTTCGGAAAAAGCGGCGCCAATCCAGCAATATGTCCAGCATACGATGGAGCAGGAGTTTCAATTTGCGGCTGTTTCAGCCTGGTATGAAGACAAATTTGGCAAGCCGCTGGCACTTCTTCCGGCTAAAAATACCGAAGCAGACAGCAGGAAGGAAATAGCTGCGGGAAGTGAATACGCTCTACCTGCTTCTGGAAAAATTCTTGAAGATTTTGGCGACAATGGACAAAGGATCACGATTGAAACAGGAAAAGGTGCAGATGTTGAGGCGATGAATGAAGGACTTGTCCATTTCGTCGGCATAAAAGACGGGTTTGGGAAGACGGTGATTGTCCAACATGGCGATAAAAGTGAAACATGGTACGGTAATCTCGACATGATCGACGTGAAACTTTATGAATATATATCCAAAGGGACCAAGGTTGGAACGGCGATGGATAGCGAGGACGGTTTGAAAGGGTCCTTTTATTTCGCGATTAAAAAAGGGAATGATTTCGTCGATCCCGTCCAGGTGATTAAGTTTGAATAAACTGTTTGAATTAGTGCGAAAACTGCAAATCCATCCGTTGCTTTGGGTTGTCATCGCGCTTGCTATTGCGACCGCGCATTTCATAGAATTGATGATGTTGCTGCTGATTATTTTTGTTCATGAAATGGGACATGGTGCTGCAGCTTCTTTTTTTTCGTGGAGAATCAAGAAAATCGCATTGTTGCCCTTTGGCGGTGTCGCAGAAGTAGATGAGCATGGGAATAGGCCGCTTAAGGAAGAGCTGATCGTTGTGCTTGCAGGGCCGTTACAGCATGTCTGGATGATGGGGCTTGCCTATTTGCTCTTCATCACAGGGACTTTTCCTGAAAAATGGCATTCGCTGTTCGTGGGCTATAATTGGATGGTCCTCGTGTTTAACCTTCTTCCGATTTGGCCGCTAGATGGCGGAAAGTTGCTGTTCATTCTCCTATCGATGAACACACCGTTTCAAAAAGCCCATCTACTTACATTATATGCTTCAGCTGGGGGTCTGCTGATTTTTTCTGGTATCCTGCTGTTCATCGCACCACTAACCTTGAATGTATGGATCATCATTGGTTTCCTGGCAGTATCGCTTTATTTTGAATGGAAGCAGCGGCAGTTTGCGTTCATGCGCTTCCTGATGGAACGATATTACGGAAAGCGAGTTGATTTGCGCGAACTAAGACCAATCAATACTAGCGAAAATGAAATGATCGGTCACGTGCTGCAAAGATTCCAGCGCGGCTGTAAGCATCCAATTATCGTCAAAAAACAGAATGGCGAAGAAAGAATGATAGACGAAAATGAATTGCTTCACGCTTTCTTCAGCGAAAAAATATTTACCGCTAAAATAGGAGATTTGCTTTATCCTTATTAAAATAGGATAATAAATGCAGCGTGAATGGCACTTCACGCTGCATTTTTTTTGCAGGCAGGGAGAAATGATGGACCAGTTAATCATCAATGCAAATTTAAGAGAAAAACGCTTCGCTTTGGTGAAGAATGGCGAGGTTGAAAAAATATATATCGAGCAGCCAGGCCAGCAATCATTGGTCGGCAATATTTATCTTGGCATCGTAGAAAAAGTAATGCCAGGAATGAATGCTGCATTCATTCATTTTGGCGAAGGGATAAGCGGTTTCTTGCAAAAAGACCGGCTGCCCTCCTTTATACTTTCAGACGATGATAACAAGTCAAACCGCCCAATTGGAGCCTTTGTCCACCAGGGAGAAAAGCTGTTGGTGCAGGTGGAAAAGGATGCAGCAAGCAGGAAAGGTGCACGGCTGACAGGGGTTAT
This sequence comes from Mesobacillus subterraneus, assembly GCF_000934845.1. Taxonomy (GTDB): domain Bacteria; phylum Bacillota; class Bacilli; order Bacillales; family Cytobacillaceae; genus Mesobacillus; species Mesobacillus stamsii. The sequence goes on along the minus strand of NZ_JXIQ01000071.1, from coordinate 11,223 downwards.
TGAGCTTCCTGGAAAGAATATCATCTATATGCCAAAGGGAAAATACATAGCAGTGTCAAAAAAGGCAGAATCCACCCAAACCAGGGCGAAATGGAGAGAGTTTATAAGCCAGGTAAAGACTTCCGAGGAAGGCATCATTTTCCGAACAGAAGGTCTGGGTCAGCCAGAGGAAATCATCATCCGGGAGCTGGAGCAGCAGCGAAGTCAGTATGCTGAATTGCTGAAAAAAGTCTCCACAATGAAAAAACCGGGACTCATTTTCAACAGAGATTATTTTTTTGAACAGGCACTATCTGCGCTTGCATCTGTCAGAAATGGTGCTGTGATAGTGGATGATCTGGCGTTCAAGAAAAAAATCGAACCTTATATTCCCGCAGCTATTGAGCTTGAATTTTATCATGAAAAACAAGCTATTTTTGCTGGCTATAACATCGAAGCGGAGATGGAGCGGCTGCTGAAACGAATTGTGTGGCTGGATAAAGGTGCCTATATGGTCATCGACCAGACCGAGGCTTTTGCGATCATCGATGTAAACACAGGCAAATTTTCCGGTAAAACCGATTTGCGGGACACAGTCATGGAAACGAATAGGAAGGCAGCGATAGAAGCGGCGCGGCAGCTGAGGCTCAGGGACATAGCCGGCATTATATTGATCGATTTTATCGATATGCAAAGCGATGACGAGCGGGACAGAGTATGGAAAACACTTCAAAAAGAATTGATCCATGATGAACGCAGAACCCGGATTGTCGGTTTCACGGAACTTGGAATTCTTCAGCTAACAAGGAAAAAGACGAAACAGTCAATGGCCGAAACACTGACAGAAGCATGCGGGACATGCGGCGGCTCGGGGCAGGTGCTAAGCTCAGAAACAATTGCTTACAGGCTTGAGCGTGAACTGTGGGAATACAAAAATTCGGACTATGAGGAAATCCTTATTGCGGCAACAAATGAAGTGATGGGACATTTTTGTGGAGACGGAGATATTCATAAATCGAGGCTTGAAACAGCACTTGGCTTTAAAATTAAATTCTCGGTGTCAACAGCGGCGAAGCCTTTTTATAAAATTCTTCAAGCTGGTGCTTCGACGACAGAACAAGATTAAATCAAAGACGATTGAATACAGGTTGACATTTATGCAAGGCATATGATAGTATTTTAATGTTATTGTTTGTAGCACCCGTGCTACAACCGCTCACAACAGGTCATTAAGCTTTGCGATCTGCAAACGCCTGCTGATGGCGAGTCTGAGTCTAATGAGGAGGTGCACTGGAATGTACGCAATTATCGAAACTGGCGGCAAGCAAGTAAAGGTAGAAGAAGGTCAAGCAATCTACATTGAAAAGCTAAACGCTGCTGAAGGCGAAATGGTAACTTTTGATAAAGTTCTTTTTGTAGGTGGCGAGAATGTTAAAGTTGGTAGCCCAGTAGTAGAAGGCGCAACTGTAACTGCTAAAGTGGAAAAGAATGGCCGACAAAAGAAAATTATTGTTTTCAAGTACAAAGCGAAAAAGAACAATCGTAAAAAGCAAGGCCATCGTCAGCCTTTCACAAAAGTTGTGATTCAACAGATCAACGCTTAATTAAAGGCGGATTGCCATGATTACTGCAACGATTACTCGTACAAAATCCGGAAGCATCCAATCGTTTACGATTAGCGGCCACGCTGGATATGCTGCTAAAGGCAGCGACATTGTCTGTGCAGGGGTTTCGACCATCTCGATTGGGACAGTCAATTCCATCATTGGATTGACAGGAATCACACCGGACATTGAGCAGGGTGCAGATGGTTTTCTCCGCTGTGAAATTCCGGACAATTTGTCTGAGGATACACAGGAGAAAATTCAGCTGCTCCTCGAAAGCATGGTCATTACATTGCAATCGATGGAAAAAGAGTACGGAAAGCACATAAAATTAACCTTCAAAAAGTAGGAGGTGGAACAAATGTTAAGATTAGATCTTCAATTCTTCGCTTCTAAGAAGGGTGTAGGTTCAACTAGAAACGGACGTGACTCAATCGCAAAGCGTCTAGGCGCTAAGCGTGCAGATGGTCAATTCGTAACTGGTGGTTCTATCCTTTACCGTCAGCGCGGAACGAAAATTTACCCAGGCGTAAACGTGGGTAAAGGTGGAGATGACACTCTATTCGCTAAGGTTGACGGCGTTGTTAAATTCGAACGTCTTGGCCGCGACCGCAAGCAAGTAAGTGTTTATCCAGCAGCTCAAGAAGCGTAAGCTAAAGAGAAGCCCTAACCACTTCGGTTAGGGTTTTCTTTCTTTTCTTTAAGGTACCCTATATAATACATAATTTGCTTACGCAGAATGGCTTTTTTGTTATACTTACTTAAAGAAAGTCTCATGAGCAGGGAGAATATGTATGAAAAAAGAGTGGAATACAATTGAAGTTTTGCGTCATGAGCGCCATGACTGGATGAACAAGCTTCAATTAATTAAAGGAAATTTATCGCTGAATAAAGTGGACCGGGCTAAAGAGATCATTGAAGAAATTATCATGGAAGCCAGGCAGGATGCAAAGCTATCAAATTTACATCTTCCTCAGTTTGCCTCTACATTGTTAACCTGCAATTGGGAGTGTCATCATTTCCAACTGGAATACGAAGTCATGAACTCCCATACCTTCCACTGCATAGATGACCAGCTGTTAACGGACTGGACAGAGCAACTTTTTGAAACATTGAATTCTTCCATAGAACCATATCAGGAAAACCATCTCTCTGTCACAATTGAACCACAGGAGAAAGGAATCGGGTTCTTTTTTGATTTTAGCGGAATAATAAAGGATAAAAATCGCCTAGTAAGCTTTCTCGATCAGCAACCAGGAAAGAATCTGGAGATCATCTCGGCTGGAATGCTCGAAGGAGAACTGACAATTGAAGTTTTCATGAAAACACTCTAGGAAAACAGTAATAGCGAAAACTAAATTCAGACAGGTGGTAATGACATAATGTTTGTCGATCAAGTGAAAATTTATGTAAAAGGCGGGGACGGCGGCGATGGCATGGTCGCGTTCCGGCGTGAAAAATATGTACCGAAGGGCGGCCCTGCTGGCGGGGATGGAGGCAACGGCGCAAATGTAATTTTCCAGGTAGAGGAAGGGCTGCGTACGCTGATGGATTTCCGATACCAGCGCCATTTTAAGGCACCGCGCGGCGAGCATGGTATGTCTAAAAACCAGCATGGCAAAAATTCAAAGGATATGATCGTAAAGGTTCCCCCAGGGACAATCGTGTCTGATGCGGAAACGGGCGTAATTATTGCGGATTTGGTGGAGCATGGACAGCAGGCAGTCATCGTAAAGGGCGGACGCGGCGGACGTGGAAACTCACGATTCGCCACTCCTGCCAATCCGGCTCCTGAGCTTTCTGAAAAAGGCGAGCCAGGCCAGGAACGCGAAATCATGATGGAATTAAAGCTGTTGGCGGATGTAGGTTTAGTAGGTTTCCCGAGCGTTGGGAAATCGACGTTATTATCCGTAGTGTCAGCAGCTAGGCCGAAAATTGCTGAATATCACTTCACGACGATCGCTCCCAATTTGGGAATGGTTGAAACCGAGGATGGAAGAAGCTTTGTTTTGGCAGATTTGCCAGGACTGATTGAGGGAGCGCACTCCGGAGTCGGGCTTGGTCATCAGTTCCTTCGTCACATTGAACGGACAAGGGTGATCATTCACGTTATCGATATGGCAGCGACAGAAGGACGGGATCCTTACGAAGATTATTTGACCATCAATAATGAATTGAAAGAATACAATTTAAGGCTGACGGAAAGGCCGCAAGTCATTGTCGCAAATAAAATGGACATGCCGAATGCGGAAGAAAACCTCAAAGTGTTCAAGGAAAAGGTTGGGGACGAACATCTTGTTTTCCCTATCTCAGCTGTTACGAGAGAAGGTTTGCGTGAATTAATTTTTGCGGTAGCAGACCTAATTGATCAAACGCCTGAATTCCCTCTCATGGAGGAAGAAGTATTGGAAAATGATGAAACTCGAGTGATGTACAAACATGTTAAAGCAGAACAGGAATTTCAGATTACCCGTGAACCGGATGGAACATTTGTCATTTCCGGAGACAGTATTGAAAGGCTGTTCAAAATGACCGATTTTTCAAGAGATGAATCTGTCCAAAGATTTGCCCGCCAGATGCGTGGAATGGGCATTGACGATGCTCTCCGTGAAAGAGGAGCAAAAGACGGGGATACGGTCAAGTTGCTTGAATATGAATTTGAATTCGTGGAGTAGCCCTCAGGTGGTGACAGCGAGTCGGTTAGCCAGGCAATGGTTAATCGGCTTTCCTCTTTCAAGTAGGCAAGCATTCTGATGGGGTGATATGAGATGAAGCAATTTCAAGATAAAAAATTCTATCTTGTTCGGGAAGATGTCCTGCCAGAAGCAATGAAAAAAACGCTTGAGGCAAAGGAAATGATTGAGCGCGGCAAGGCGGAGTCGGTTTGGGATGCAGTCCAACGAGTCGATTTAAGCAGGAGCGCATTTTACAAATACCGTGATACTGTTTTTCCGTTTCATACGATTGTAAAAGAGCGGATCATTTCGCTGTTTTTTCAGCTTGAAGACAGGTCGGGAACGCTATCGGAACTGCTGGGCACTGTAGCGAATACCGGCTGCAATGTTTTAACCATCCATCAGACCATTCCCCTACAGGGGCGGGCGAATGTGACACTGAGCTTAAATATCACCGAAATGAGAGTGGAAATGGACGAGCTGCTCACGCGACTGAGAAAACTGGAGTTTGTTGAAAAAGTTGAAGTATTAGGAACAGGAGCTTAAAAGCAACAGGGGAGGATTGAACTTGAAAATAGGATATCTTGGACCGGAAGCAACGTTTACGGACTATGCAGTCCGGCAATTGTTTCCTGAAGCGGAGCGAATTCCGTTTGTGAGTATACCAGAATGCATGGATGCTGCAACAGCAGGGGAAATTGATGCAGCAATCGTCCCATTGGAAAATTCGATTGAGGGGTCCGTTAATCTCACCATTGACTATTTAGTGCATGAAACCGACCTTCAGATTGTAGGAGAAGCGGTGGTGCCCATCAGGCAGCATCTGCTTGTTCATCCGAACCATCTCGACAAGTGGAAGGAAGTGCAATTGATTTGCAGCCATCCACACGCACTGGCACAATGCCATAAATTTTTACATAAAGAATTCAAAGGAATCCCTCTTGAGCATATGTCATCTACAGCTGCAGCGGCTAAATTTGTACAGAGCCATCCGGAACGAAACATCGCAGCAATCGCAAACAGCCTTGCTGGTGAGGAGTATGGTTTAGCTTTGGCGCAGCAAAACATCCATGACTACAGCTATAACCATACCGTATTTGCTGTGCTGGCGAAGTCAGGCGAGACCATTTCCATCGATCCAACCGTGGAGTCCAAAACAAGCTTGATGGTTACTCTGCCTTCGGATCACGCAGGAACTTTGCATCAAGTATTATCTGCTTTCTCTTGGCGAAAGCTCAATTTGTCTAAAATCGAATCACGCCCAATGAAAACAGGGTTGGGAAAATATTTTTTCATTATTGATATTAATTTGAAAATCGATGATGTATTAATTCCTGGAGCGATTGCAGAACTAGAGGCATTAGGCTGTACGGTTAAAATGCTCGGAAGTTATTGCAGCTATAAAATTTAGAAAGATCCATCAGTGATTGATGGATCTTTTTCCTATTCTAAATCAATTAAAAAGTTCGCTTTTCTTAGCGTTAGCTCTGCTTCATCAAGCATCTTCTCCGTTGGGGCAGAAATGGTGTGCAGATGGATGCCGCCGGTTAACTCTGATAAATAAGAAGCATTGGTGGATCGTATTTTTTCGATGAATTGCTTTACTTCATAACGGTTTGAGACCATGATGGAGGCAGTTAAGTCTCCGTAAACTGGGTGTTCGATTTTTACATCTTTCACCGTAACGCCATGATCAACGAGCAGCAGAAGTTCTTCTTCCGTCCTATTAGGATCGTGAGAGCAAGCAATGGTTCGTTCTGCTCCAGTTGGCCGGGAAGCGTGCATATATAAATATCCCTGGCTTGTAGCAATGATTGGTTCATTCCTGGCTTTCAGCAGGGTAATATCTCCGACAATGACCTGCCTGCTGACATTGGCAATTGCAGCGAGCTCGCTGCCGGTAATTGGCGCTTGGCTTGCCTGCAGGCGCCTCAGGATGAAATTCCTGCGTTCATCTCCAAGGATTTTGGTAGGATTGCTCATAACCGATCTCTCCTTCGACTTCTTCATTCGAAATTCTATCATAAATCGGCTTGAAGCGAAACAGTCTTGGTTTTGGAAGCGATTAACGTCAGCACTTTCCCGAGCTCGATCACATCCTCTTCCACTGTATCTCTACCGAATGAAATCCTGAAAAACCCCTTTGCCTCCTTGCCTTTGATTCCCATTGCCACCATCGATTTTGCCGGTGTTAACATGCCGGTATGGCAGGCCGTTCCGGTTGAAATCGCGAATCCCCAGCGGTTGCATTCGAGCATGACCATTTGTCCTTCCAAACCATGCAGCGACATTCCCACAATTCCCGGCAGCTGTTTTTCCCGATCCGCACCGAATATTACAAATGATCCATTTATCTCCGCAAGTGCATGGAGGAGAGCTGTCCTTAATGTTTGGAGTCTGGCTTGGTCAGTTAGAATACGAGAATATGCTTTTTGTGCCGCTGCTGTCATCGCGGCTATTCCTGGGACATTGACTGTTCCTGGCCTGAAGCCCTTTTCATGGACTGTCCCAACAATGTATGGTTTCCAGGCAAGTTTCGGATGGACATAAGCCACACCAGTTCCTTTTGGTCCGTAAAACTTATGACCGGAAATGGACAGGGCATCGACAGAACGGGCCAGAGAATCTAAGGGTATTTTTCCAAAAGTTTGTACGCAGTCCGTGTGGATCAGGATTCCTTTTTGCCTGCAATGGGTAGCGATAGTTTTTACCGGCTGAAGTGTTCCAATTTCCGGATTTCCATGCTGAATGGAAACAAGCACAGTATCAGGTCGGACAGCATGGATGAAACTTTCAACCTTGATCAATCCGTCTTTTTCCAATGGCAGGTAGGTGACCTCCCAGCCTTCCGCCTCCAGCTTTTTCATCAGGTTATAAACGGAGGAATGTTCAGCAGCACCGGTAATAAGATGATTGCCCTTTTTTGTTTTTGCCGAAAGAAGAGCGATAATTCCGAGATAGTTCGCCTCAGAACCCCCGCTTGTAAAATAAACCCCTGCTTCTTCTACTTCAAGTAGACGTGAAAATTCCTGTCTGCAACTCTCAAGAAGATTGGCAGCTGCACTGCCTGCTTCATGAAGGCTCTGGCTGTTTCCAAAGTAATCAGTCGAGGCTTTGAGATAAATATCGGCAGCATCCCGGTCAAGCGGGCAAGTTGCTGCGTAATCGAAGTATTTCATAGCGAGCTCCTCTGCATTCATTATTTAGGTTCTGGTTTCAGGATGTGAAACATGTGCCTTTAAATAAAAGTTCTTGTCAATAGTGTAAAACTGTGTAAATATATATGTCAAGACACCTGTTAATCCAGGAGGATAACAATCTATGAAACAATTTGACGTAATTATTATTGGCAGCGGTATTGCTGCTTTGCAGTTGGCCAATAAGTTAACGAAGGATTTAAATGTGATTATTCTCACAAAAGAGGAGCTGACTTCAGGAAATTCTTACCTCGCCCAAGGTGGTGTCGCAGCAGCGGTTGCTCCAAATGACGATCCCTACTTACATTATCTCGACACGTTAGAAGCAGGCGCCCACCATAATGATCCGGAAGCTGTTAAGGAAATGACCAAAAAAGCACCTGAGCTGATCAATGGCTTATGGCAATCAGGCTGCCGGTTTGATGATGATGGGAAAGGCAAGCTGCTTTTGGGAATGGAAGGAGCCCATAGCAAAAACAGAATCGTCCACAGTGGCGGAGATGAAACCGGGAAGCATCTGGTGGAATTTTTAATCGAAAGGCTGGAGGCCAACATTTCCATCGAAGTCTCCACTTTCGTTTATGAATTGGTTTTAAACAAAGAAAAAACTCGGTGTATGGGCGCAAAGGCGAAGCTTCCAGATGGAACGAATGAAATCTATATGGCACCCCATGTGGTTCTGGCTACAGGTGGTTGCGGCCAGGTATTTGCTTTTACCTCTAATGCAGAAACTGCCAGCGGAGATGGAATTGCCCTCGCCTATCGAGCCGGAGCTGAACTCGCCGATATGGAATTTGTCCAGTTCCACCCTACATTGCTTTATGTCGCAGGAAAGACGCATGGCCTTATTTCAGAAGCAGTCAGAGGTGAGGGAGCAGTTCTTGTCACGGCTGAAGGAAAAAGAATCATGGAAGGCATTCATCCGTTAAAGGACCTGGCACCGCGGCATATTGTTTCGCAAACCATTTATGATTACTCGCGAAAAGGAATCCACGTCTTCCTAGATCTATCCTCCATCCCGAATTTTGGCTCAAGATTCCCGACGGTTAGCAAGCTCTGCAGGGATCATGGGATAAATATAGAAAATGAGCTGATTCCTGTCGTACCTGGGAGCCATTTTATCATGGGCGGGGTGAAGACTGACTTACAGGGACGAACGAGCATTCGCGGATTATACGCAATAGGCGAAGTTGCTTGTTCCGGCATTCATGGCGCGAATAGACTGGCCAGCAATTCTTTATTAGAAGGCATGTTTATCGGAGGCAAGCTCGCTGACTGGATCAACAGCTACCGAGCTAACAGGGTGGACAGCAACGATATCCACATTCCTGAAAAAAACTTCTACAATGGTGAACTACCAGAACCAGAAATTCTCAAACTTTCAATGATGAACCGTACCGGGATTGTTAGGACGAAGGAGCTGCTCACAATCCAAGCAGAGTGGCTGTCACAATTTCATCTGGAAAAATGGCTTGATGCCACGATTGATTATCTATCTGCTTCAACAGTAAACAGATTATTTATGTATATTACCGCGTCCCTGATCACGTCGTCCGCTTTGGAAAGAACAGAAAGCAGGGGCGGCCATTTTCGGAAAGATTACCCTATCGAAGATAACGCCAACTGGATGAAAAAACAAATCATCCAGCAACGAATAAACAAAAAGGATGAGAAGGATGAATCTAATCAAACTTCGCTTGTTGCTCGAACAATTTTTTATTGAAGATATCGGCGAGAGGGATGTTACTAGTGAATTGATATTTGGCAATGAAAGCAGAGGAAGTCTTGTTTTACTAGCAAAGGATGAAGGGGTTTTCTGCGGAGAAAAAATCATCCGGATTGGCTTTGGCCTGCTCGATGAAAGCAGCCAGGTTATCATGAAGGTGAAGGATGGCGAAAAAGTTGGCATAGGACAGGAATTAGCCAATATAACAGGCAGGATTTCCGACCTGCTAAAAGCGGAAAGAGTCATTCTGAACCTCGTCCAGCGAATGAGCGGGATTGCAACGGAAACAGAGGAAGCAGTCCGTGCATTGGACAGCGGAAAAACGAGAGTTTGCGACACACGAAAAACGACCCCGGGGCTTCGGATGCTCGAAAAATATGCGGTTCGATGCGGCGGCGGATTCAACCATCGCTATGGATTATATGATGCCGTGATGATCAAGGACAACCACATTTCCTTCGCCGGTTCGATTCGCAATGCTGTTGAAGCAGTTCGGTCCAGCCTTGGGCATATGGTGAAGGTAGAGGTGGAAATTGAAACAAAAGACCAGCTCCTGGAAGCAATTGAGGCAAAGGTTGATTGCATCATGTTTGATAACAGAGCGCCAAAACAAATCGAAGAATGGATGGCCTATGTCCCGGAAGGCATCTTAACAGAAGCATCCGGAGGAATTACCCTTGATACTCTCGGTAGTTACAGAAATTGCGGAGTTGATTATATTTCCCTTGGATTCTTGACACATTCTGTAAAATCTTTGGATATTAGCGCTAAAGTAAAGGCGGAAACGAAAGGGGATGCACAGTATGAATATATTGGAGGCGCTCGAAGTTAAATCTAGGATGCTTCCTGAAAAATACCGAAATATGTCTGTCCAGGAGCTAGAGGATTTGATCAGGGGTATCAAGGAAAAAATGGGCAAAAAATTATTCCTACCCGGACATCATTATCAAAAAGATGAAGTCCTTCAATTCGCCGATGCGACAGGTGACTCATTAAAGCTGGCCCAGGTGGCTGCCGAAAACAAAGAAGCGGAGCATATTGTTTTTTGCGGGGTTCATTTCATGGCGGAGACAGCTGATATTTTAACAACCGAAAATCAGAAGGTTTACCTCCCAGATATGCGAGCTGGCTGTTCAATGGCGGATATGGCAAATATTTATCAGACAGAAAGAGCCTGGGAATTCCTTCAGGTACTGTTTGGCGATACCATTTTCCCTTTGACGTATGTGAATTCCACAGCAGCGATTAAATCATTTGTCGGCGCAAATGGTGGGGCAACTGTTACATCGTCCAATGCGGAGAAGATGGTTCGCTGGGCTTTTTCAAAAAAAGACCGCCTGCTATTCCTTCCAGACCAGCATTTAGGCAGGAATACTGCTTTTACTATCGGGATCGGGCTTGATGAAATGGCCGTATATAATCCAGTTGAAAACATTCTTGAGTACGACGGTCCTCTTGAAAAAGTGAAGGTAATCCTCTGGAAAGGACATTGTTCGGTCCATGAGAATTTTACCGTCAAAAACGTAGAAGAGGTCCGTCAAACATACCCTGATATGAAAATCATTGTCCATCCGGAATGCCGTCGTGAAGTAGTAGAACTGTCTGACATGGCAGGATCGACTAATTATATTATTGAAGCAATAAAAACGGCCTCTGCAGGCTCATCATGGGCCATTGGGACAGAAATGAATTTGGTAAACAGGCTGATAGCACAGCATCCTGATAAGCACATCATTTCGTTGAACCCTCATATGTGTCCATGTTTAACGATGAACAGAATCGACCTGCAGCATCTTGCCTGGAGTCTTGAATCGGTTTTCTCAGGCCAGGAGATCAACCTGATAAAAGTTGATGAAGAAATTGCATCGAACGCAAAGCTTGCCTTAAATCGCATGCTTGTACAATCATAATTGGCATCCTTCTCATATTGAGGAGGATTTTTTTCAAAATTAGACAGTATTAAAATTCTTTGAGAATTGTCCAGCTCCAGCGCCTAGCCCCTCGAGTCGCTTCGGTCCTGCCAATGAAGTCAAAGAACGACT
>NZ_JXIQ01000070.1 GCF_000934845.1 Mesobacillus subterraneus | reverse complement strand
AGTCTTTAAATACTACGTTGATAAAGCAATTGAAAACATCGATGTATCGAATGTGAAAAGTATAGCTATGGATGAAACCTCCCGTACAAGAGGTCATAAGTACGTGACGTTATTTGTTGATATGGACACCAAACGAGTCATTTTTGTCACAACAGGGAAAGGGGCAGAGGTATGGAAGAAATTCTGCCAATTCCTTGATAAGAAAGGAGTGGAATGTTCCCAAATAAAAGAATTCTGTTCCGATATGTCTCCTTCCTTTATTTCAGGAATAGAAGAAAATTTCCCAGAAGCATCGATTACATTCGATAAGTTTCATGTGATGAAAATGGTTAATGAAGCACTAGACAAGGTGCGAAGACAAGAACAGGCTACTCAACCCGAACTAAAACATTCACGCTTTGTATGGCTTAAGAACCAAGAAAATCTGACCGAAAAACAAAAAGTTCAATACGCTAAATGAAAGGATATGGATTTAGCGACAGGCCGAGCATACCGAATGAAATTGTCCCTGCAGAATATGTTTACTAAATCAGTGGGCTTCTCTGAATTCTACTTTGATGAGTGGTGTAATTGGGCAATTCGATCTCAACTGGAGCCAATGATTAAATTAGCACAATCGCTCAAAAAGCATAAAGTCGGGATTTTGCGATGGTTTAAAACCAAATTAACAAATGGTCTGCTTGAAGGAATAAATAGTCTGGTTCAAGCTGCCAAAAGAAAAGCACGTGGATATCGCTCCCCTGAAAATTTTATAGCAATGATATACGCAACGGTTAATAAGATGGACTTGATAATGGAATCGTAACTAGCATTGGTTTGTCTCGATAAACAAAAAAGAACGCGTTACAGTATGGAGCCATGTATCGCTCGCAACTGAACACATTCCTTGTCCGGTTTTGAATTTTTCTTTTGTTTTTAGTTAGGTGTCCAATACCGACGGCGAGCAGGAATGGCAGATACTACTGGCCTATTAAATTGTTTTTTCAACATTAAATAGCGAAGAGCCAATTTATTCTACTTTCATTATTATCAGGAATTAATTATTAAACTAACGATCGTTATAAACAATATTTATAATCTTTTGAACAGAGGTGCATGAATGGAAAGAGTTCAAATCCCACAAGACGTTGAAACGATTGTCAGTACATCAAGCAAGGGTGATCAATCGAAATGGTTAGTAGAAAATAAGTGGATTAAGGAGAATACCCTTGGCTACGAAAACATGGCGGAATATGTTGATTCTCTTGTTTTGGATAGCTCAACCTTACCGAAAAATTCCTTCATTCCTTATATACCCTGTTTAATTGAGAAGCAGGATGGTACGGTTAAAGAAGGCTGTTATTCTGTAGATTTTCGTGGCCATCTGCAAGAAGTAACACTTGAACGGTTATTTGAAGCAAACTTCGAGACTACTGATGACATTTTAAATAATACACGCTACTCCGTAGAAGATAGATTTCACTTGATAACGGATAAGGTACACCAGTTCACAGGGTTAGATGTTTCTCATCAAATTGCGCAAATGCTAGCATTCGATACGTTCATTCTGAATGAAGATCGTCATACAAATAACATTTTTTTACTTTTTGATCCTAAAATGGAAGCCTGGCAGCTCGCTCCAATTTTTGACCACGGTTTAAGCTTGTTATCGGATTATCCTAGTGGAATACCAATCAATATTTTAAAAAGAAAAGTAAAAGCCAAACCTTTCAGTTCTTCATTTGCGAAACAGTTGACCTTATATAAAGGAGAGCCCTTCATTATCCGTGAGTTACTACTTGCAAAATTAGATGAAGCCCCATACGATTTAGGAAGGGCAAAAGACGTTGTACTCTCACAATTAGACGATTCACAACTACAAAGACTAATCATTGATTAGGAATGTGTCAAAATGATTGACTATATGGAATTTGATGTAATGCTTTTTGATGATGTCATAGCAACCGTAAAATTAAAACCAAGTGGGAGCGATAAGCCCTACGTCATCAATTATATAAAAGGTTTTAATAAACAATTCTCACCTAATCCAGAGGGTTACATTACAAAAGATGAATTGGAAAAATGGCTAAAATGGCGTGTGTTTCCCGAAACAAGAGTTAATGCTGATGAATTACTTGCTGCACTCGGTTTAAAAAGCTACAATCGCTGGGCGATAGTTCGTAAAACACATGGTGTCATGGCTGATGATGAGATATGGTTGCGTTTTAAAGGTGAAACATTAAAGCATAGGGATGTAACATTACGTAAATCACTTTATTATCCTGATGAGGTTGTATAGGTTTTCAGGCACCTGGACACCGGTAATGTTACCGTTGACGTCATATGTGTAAACACATGCTGCGGTGCCATTTGCCTTGTTTATTTAGATGGAACAGCGATTTCGTACGATATTCACTTTATTAGTAATGACTCGTTTAGTGAATATTTGGTATAATATAGAAAAGGAAAAATGATGTAACACTTTAATTAAAGGATGGTGTTCATATGTATGAAGTTATAACCAAATTAAAAAAAGAACTAGACGACCGTAGACCATTAAATCAAAATGTAGTAAAGAATTTAAGGGAAACCATCCGAGTACTATGGACTTACCATTCAAATGCCATTGAGGGAAATACTCTTTCCTTAGTAGAGACAAAAATTGTTCTTGAAGAAGGGATTACTATAGGAGGAACTACCCTTCGAGAACATTTTGAAATTATAAATCATGCTGAGGCCATAGACTACATAGAGGATATTGTAAATAGAGATATCGAACTATCTGAAAGTGTACTCAAGGATATTCATAGATTGATTCTAAGAAACATTGACGTATCAAATGCAGGGAAATATCGTAACATTGATGTTTATATTCAAGGAAGTCAACATATCCCGCCGCAACCTTTTTTAGTTGAGCCTCAAATGCAAGATTTATTTCTGTGGTATTCACAAAACAAGGGTTCAATCCATCCAGTTGAATTAGCAGCAAAATTTCATTTTAAATTTGTATATATCCATCCTTTTATCGATGGAAATGGTCGGACAGCTAGACTGTTAATGAATTTAATATTAATGAAAGGCGGCTATCCTCCAGCAATTTTAAAATCCGATTCAGAACAACGGGTAAAATATTATAAAGCTTTAGAAAAAGCTAGTGTAGATAATAATATTGAAGATTTTGTTCAATTTGTTGTAGATAATGTAGAAGATAGTTTAAGGATGTATCTGAGGGTGGCTAGACCTAAATGATAGCCACCCTTTTCTATATTAAATTTTCTGGAGGTTGGGTTATACAAAAATACCCTATTTGTTAAAAAGAATAAATTGTGATATATTTTAATCATTCAATCCCCTATTTTCTCCAGCCAATTTCTTCACTATTCTTTTTTATCATCTTTGATAAATACATTTGCACAAAGAAACAGGAGCTGAACTATGGAAAAGAAAGTAAAAAAAGATCTCAAAATTTTCGCTTTAGGCGGTCTTGGTGAGATCGGAAAAAATACGTATGTAATCGAATACAAAAATGAAATGGTCCTTGTGGATTGCGGTATCAAGTTTCCGGATAATGAATTGTTTGGAATTGATTATGTGCTCGCGGATTATACTTATTTGAAACAAAACCAGGACAAGCTAGTCGGGATTTTTGTCACCCATGGCCATGAAGACCATATTGGCGGACTGCCGTTTTTGCTCCAGGATGTGAAAGCACCGATTTATGGCGGTGATTTTGCAATCGAGTTAATCAAGTCCAAACTTTTGGAACACAAAATTAAGGGTGTCCAGTTCCATCAAATTAACAATGATACGGTTGTCGAATTTCAGAATATCAAGGTTCGCTTTTTCCGGACAACGCACAGTATCGCCGATTCTTTTGGGGTTGCGGTGACGACTCCGGAAGGAAATATCGTCCACACAGGTGATTTCAAATTTGATTTAACTCCGGTTGGCAAAGGTACTGATTTCCAGAAGATTGCTGAAATCAGCGGTGAAGGAGTGCTATGCCTGTTATCTGACAGTACGAACAGTGAGAAGCCGGGCTTTTCTGTTTCTGAGCAACGTGTCGGGGAAGCAATCGAGGATATTTTCCAAACAGTGGACGGCCGCGTGATCTTTGCAACGTTTGCCTCGAATATTGACAGGGTTCAGCAAGTGGTACAATCTTCGCTAAGATACAAGCGCAAAATTGCGATTGTTGGCCGCAGCATGGAAAAAACCTTCGAGATTGGCCGCAGATTAGGCTATATTACTGCTCCGGACGAAGCGTTCGTCAGTGTCAATGAAATCAATCATATTCCGAGCAGCCAGCTG
This sequence comes from Mesobacillus subterraneus, assembly GCF_000934845.1. Classification (GTDB taxonomy): domain Bacteria; phylum Bacillota; class Bacilli; order Bacillales; family Cytobacillaceae; genus Mesobacillus; species Mesobacillus stamsii. Next base: position 32,967 of record NZ_JXIQ01000070.1, on the reverse strand, counting down.
ACGATTATCTGTACGGGAAGCCAGGGTGAACCGATGGCTGCGCTTGCGAGAATTGCAAACGGCACACACAGACAAATTGCCGTCATTCCTGGGGACACGATTGTCTTTTCTTCATCTCCAATTCCTGGAAATACGGTTAGCGTTAACCGAGTGATTGATAAACTGCACCGAATCGGCGCAGATGTCATTCATCATAAAATCAGCGAAGTCCATACTTCTGGACATGGCAAGCAAGAAGAACAGAAGCTTATGATTAAGCTGCTGAATCCAAAATTTTTCATTCCAATTCACGGGGAATATCGCATGCTTGATCAGCACGTGAGGCTGGCAATGCAGTGCGGAATTCCGCGGGAGAATAGCTTTATTTTAGATAATGGCGATGTTCTTGAGTTGTCTAGCGAAGGCGGCGAGGTTACAGGAAAAGTGCCAGCACAGCCTGTTTATGTTGATGGAAACGGGATTGGCGACATCGGACAGATCGTGCTCAAAGACAGAAGGGTGCTGTCACAGGATGGGCTTGTTATTGTCACGATGACGATCGACCGTGAGAAAAAGCAGCTTATCAACAAACCATCCGTTGTTACAAGAGGGTTCGTCTACGTCAGAGAATCAGGCGATCTTATGAAAAATGTCGAAGAACTGATTACCGATAAAATGGTAACGGAATTGGCAGGCGGCACAAGAGACTGGTCGAGTATCAAAAAGGCGGTCATTGATGTCGTCCATCCCTTCCTGTACAGCAAAACAGGCAGAAGACCAATGATCTTGCCAATTATCATGGAAGTATAATTAGAAAAGCGATCCTTAATTGGATCGTTTTTTGTTCAACGGAAGAAACATTTATAATCAACGTAGGTTTTATGCCATAATAAGACAATGTTCTTCCTTTTTGTGTTTTCGAGAAAGTTGAGTGAATCGCCTCCCGAAACAGCGGACACGTGTCGGTTTGGAAACAGAATTCGTTTGCATGAAGGAAATTTTTTAGCCAAAAAGGGAAAAAAGAGGTTTCTATAGACTTATTCGCTTTTTCATTGTTAAAATGTTTTAGCAGGTGATTGGAGGCTGTTCCATTGAATGAACAACGGTATTCAAATTTAAAACAAGGTGAACGCGGTGCTATGATCAGTATCGCTGCATACATATTGCTGTCCACTTTAAAATTATTTGTTGGCTACATCAGCGGTTCAGAGGCATTGAAGGCGGATGGATTAAATAATACGACGGATATATTAGCGTCGATTTCGGTTCTAATTGGGCTAAGGCTGTCGCAAAAACCGGCAGATGAGGACCATTTATATGGGCATTGGAAGTCTGAGATGGTTGCGTCTATGGTCGCGTCCTTCATTATGGTCATTGTTGGTATCGAGGTTTTATACAGTACTATAAGGATGATTTCTGAAGGCACCAAGGAAGCGCCTGATATGATTGCCGCCTGGACAGGCTTGTTTTCGGCATTCGTAATGTATGCCGTTTATCGTTATAATCGAAACCTTGCACGCAAAATAAATAGCCATTCGGTCATGGCCGCGGCAAAAGATAATCTATCGGATTCATGGGTAAGTATCGGTGCTGCAGTCGGCATCCTTGGATCCCAATTTGGTTTGCCTTGGCTTGACCCAGTTACCGCCGTGATCGTAGGCTTGCTGATCTTAAAAACAGGCTGGGATATTTTCCGTGATGCATCCCACCAGCTTACAGATGGTTTTGATGTGGACCTAATTAAAAAATATAAACAAACCATCTTTACTATTTCTGGTGTAAAGGGAATTAATGATCTAAAGGCAAGGAACTACGGCAATAATATCGTCGTTGATTGTGTTATCACTGTGAACCCATCACTTGATATCAGCACAGCACATGATATTTCCACGATGGTCGAACAGAAGCTGATGGAGGAGTTCGACATCTATGACGTCCATGTCCATGTGGAGCCAGATTGATTTGAAAGGATATGATGGTACGTGATCTCCCATGGCTCTTATTTATACAATTACGCATTTCCGGAAGAAGAAAAATCATTATGCATGCTGGAAATGAGATCCTTTTTCGGAAAGGACGAGGAAGCAGGCATATTGGAAAGCAGTTTCGAAATCGATCCAAGCAGAAGCCCATTTATAAGGGAACGAATGGATCTATTTTTCAAGGCGAAGGATTTTCAACAATTGATTGCTATGGTAAAAGAATGGAAACTTGGTGAATCAACTTTTAAAGTGAAGTATGTAAAAGCGGCTGGTCTCAAAAAACTTACTTTTGAAGCGAGACGGAGGATTGAACGTGAAGTTGGCCTGGCTATGAAAGGAATTCCTGAGCTGAAAAAACCGGATCTTATTCTTGGCATTCTCGAGGTCAATGGCTGGTGGTATTTTGGCCAGCTCCATAGCAGTGAACAGCTTTGGCTGCATCATCAGCACAAACCCCACAGCTATTCAACGGCGTTGAGCACACGAGTCGCCAGAGCGGTAGCCAATATTGCCGTTCCCGATCCAGCAAAGGCAAAAGCAATCGATCCCTGCTGCGGCATAGGTACCGTCGTGGTGGAGGCACTGTCAATGGGGATCGATATCGTTGGCAGTGATCACAATCCGCTGATCCTCGAAGGTACCCGTGAAAACATCGCACACTTCGGCTACTCAACAGAAATAAAACTTCTCGACCTGATGGAAGTTACAGGGCATTATGATGTAGCTATAATCGATATGCCTTATAATCTGTGTTCGGTAATTACTGCACAAGAGCAGCTGGATATGCTCCAGAGCACAAGAACTTTTGCCGATAAAGCAGTCATCGTCACGAAAGAGCCAATTGATCCCATCATTCGGTCAGCTGGTTTTGAAATTATCGACCGCGGCATTGTAAAAAAAGGCAACTTCACTAGAGAAGTCATCGTATGCAGGAAGGCGCCATAAATAGTTTAGCGCTTTTCCGCATCGTGCGAGCATTCTCTAGAAGATTTCACAAAATCACAATAATTTCACTGATACCCTAAAGGGTGTGCGGAGTATAATAAACATATAAAGAAAGCGATTTCATTATAAGGAAGGGTGTTGGATATGGACTATCTTGAAGTAAAATCTCATTTAGAAAAATGGCAGATGCAGCTGGCGAATAAAATGCAGCATCCAGACCTATCTATTGATGAAAAAAACGAACTACAAAGAACAATCGCTAATTATGATTATATTATTGAATTGACATGCATGAATCATTTTGAGCGAGGATCAGCCATTCATTAAATATTGAAAGGGCTTGCCATAGATGACCAGCGCCTAAAAGCCATTCCCTAACGGCTTTTGACTGAAATAATCAAGAGCGTAGTTAACCTGGTGGATGTCATAAATATTTTTTTCAAGGCAAAACTGAATGACAAGGTCGGATGTCTCACTGTCCGATAAAGAATAGCCGGCAGCGCTTAATAGCTTGTCGGCTTCCTTTTTGCTCAATTCCAGAGCAAGTGCGAGGGCAATCACGGTACTCTTGCTCGGCCGGTAGTCAGGGTTCGAGCGGATTTTTGAAAAATGCCTCCGATCCATTCCCGCCTTTTTATAAATCGCAGCGTCGGTTGCGTTTTTGTTATCAATGTAGCCAAACAGTACTTTTTGCAAGGTTGGCTTTCGTTTTTTTTCGATAAAATCTTCCATTTCTAGCGGGGAAATGCTTTCGAGCACATAATCCTCCTTGTGGGATATTGAGTGATGATAAACAACAACTATCAATTTCTCTTCAATATATTCTTGCAGTTCTTCTAAAACGTGGTGATCAAGCATGTGGCCAGCCTCCCTAAAAAAATGTCGCTTATCAGGCGACCAATATATGGATGAATCTAGCTATGATTATAACAGAATCAGCTTAGGAGGAAGACGGACATGAATAAGAATTTAACAGAAATCATTTTTTTGCTCGACCGCAGCGGTTCAATGGCCGGGCTGGAAAGCGATACGATCGGCGGCTTCAATGCATTCGTGAAAAAACAATCAGAGCTTGCAGGTGAAACAATCGTGACAACTGTGCTTTTTGATGATGAATACGAGGTCCTTTGGAGTGGAATAGACACCAGGAATGCAAAGCTTACAGCGGATGAGTATTTTGTCCGCGGTACCACTGCGCTGCTGGATGCGGTAGGGAAAACGATCCTGGACGTCGGATACCGGCTGGCAAAATCATCGGAAAACCGGAGGCCAGGTAAAGTCCTTTTCGTCATCACCACTGACGGAATGGAAAACGCAAGCCAGGAGTTCACATATGAAAAAGTGAAAGAACTGATCCAGCATCAGCAGGAAAAATACAGCTGGGAGTTTCTCTTTTTGGGGGCTAATATTGACGTTGCCAATGAAGCTGAAAATCTCGGAATTACTCTTGGCAACTCTTTTTCCTATGAAGCCACTGAAAAAGGAATCGAAAAAATGTATGAGAGGCTGTCCGAGTCAATCACAGAAAAAAGGATGAAATAATTCAGTAGGGACATAAACTAGGAGCCAAATTTTGTTGCTGACATCTACCGGACATGAAAAAATCCCCCAAAAATGAAATGTCCAAGCAGTACCCGGTTTTCAATTGCCAAATGTTTTTTCAATTTTTTTCAGTCTGACATTTTGCTGACATAATCAACCTGTAAATTATAAGTATAAGGTTCATGCACAACCTGAACCTAAAAATGAAATTTATAGGAGGATATTAAAATGAAAAAGCAATCAGTTATTGGATTTACCGTTGCAGGTGCATTATTGCTGGGAGGCTATGCTACTACTTCCATCGCGAATGCTGATAGTACTACAGGTACTGTTGAAAGCTCTGCCACTACAGCAGCAACCGCTGTTAAAAGTTTCTTCGGAAACGGGTCAGGGCATATGGGGAATACGGGAAATATGGGAGGCAATTCAGAAGTCTTGAACCAAAGGGCTAAGGATCTTGGCATCAGCACTTCCGGTAAAGACCCTAGAACCTTAATGGGTGAAATTCGTGAGGCAACCCTCACTAGCAAAGCGAAAGAACTTGGAATCACTACGGACGGCAAAGATCTTACAGCGCTTGCCGAGGAAGTTCAGCTGGCCAACCTTAAGGAAAGAGCGAAGGATCTTGGCGTTTCTGCCGATGGGAAGGATGCAGACGCACTTCGAAATGAAATTCAGTTAGCAAACCTGAAGGAAAAAGCGAAGGAACTCGGAGTATCTACCGACAACAAGGATGCTCAGGCTCTAATGGAAGAAATCCGCACAGCAAACTTGAATGAAAAAGCCAAAGAGCTAGGGGTCTCTACAGAAGGCAAGGACTTGGCTACGCTTCAGCTGGAAGTCCATACTGCCTATGTCAATCAACAGGCTAAAGAACTTGGAATTACAGTAGACGGCAAAGACATTCGGGAAATCGCCCGAGAAGTTATGGATAAAAAGGTCGTAAACCTTGCAAACGAAATGGGAATTTCTACAGCAGATAAGGATACTCAGCAACTGATCCAGGAGATTAGGGATAAAGATGCAGACAAGCTTGACACGCTGTTTGAAGATGGAATGGGCCATTTTGGAATGACAGGTTTCGGCGGCATGGCACAAGGTAGCGGATTTGGCGGCGGTCATGGTGGAATGGGACAAAAAGGCGGATTTGATAGCCAAGGTCAAATGGGTCAACAAGGTGGTTTCAGTGGAATGGGTCAAAATGACGGTTTCGGTGGAAAAGGAGGCCGTGGCGGCGGCATGGGCTACAATAATGGCGGCCAAGGTTTATAACAAAGGGTTTTTCTTAAGATAATGGAAACAATCTAAACAATATTATTTATCTATGTCCCCCGGTACAAAACGGGGGATTTTTCTTGTAAAATAACAATATAGATCATTTCATCAAGAAGTGTCAGCCTAAAGGGACAGGCAGGTTAAACGGGAGGGCGGCAATGAAAACAATTTTAATAGTGGAAGACGAGCAAACGATTTCAAGAGTACTAGCGGTATATATGAAGCATGAAGGCTATGAGGTAGTGCAGGCGTATGATGGCGGAGAGGGACTGTCAATATTTACGCAGAGTAAGCCGGATCTTGTGCTGCTGGATGTCATGCTCCCTGGAATGGACGGTTGGGAAATTTTAAAAGAAATTCGCAAAATCAGCGCCTGTCCTGTTATTATGCTGACAGCATTGGGAGAGATTGATTATCGTTTGAAGGGCTTGAATCATGGCGCGGACGACTATATCTCCAAGCCGTTCGTAGGAGAAGAAGTGGTAGCCCGGGTCAATGCCGTGCTGCGCCGCTCCTCGAATGTCCTTGAAACAGAAAATGAGAAACAATTTGGCAGCTTAAAAATTAATATGGACTCACATGTCGTCACGGTAAATGGGGAAAAAGTGGTGCTGACGCCAAAGGATCTCAATCTACTTATCTTCTTGGTTGCAAGGCCAAACCGGACCTTTACGAGAGAAGATTTGATCGAAAATGTTTGGGGAATGGATTATGACGGAAGTGACCGAGCTGTGGATCTATCCATCAAACGCATTCGCCAATCGCTTGCAGATTGGCCAGCTGAACAGGGAGAAATTAGGACATTAAGAGGATTGGGGTATCAATTTAGTGTTTACGATAAATAATAAACCAACAACCCTACTGAGATACTGGACGACAAGGTATCTCCTTACACTGGTTGCCGGGCTCTTATTGCTAGGGGCCGGGTCAATGTGGTGGATCAGGCAAACCACGTTGGATAACCGGTTAAATTTAATGGAGTACCTGGCGGTTGAAACAGCGGATCGACTAGGACAATTCACCGAGAAGAATGATTATGGCGGTCTAGACCTTAGAATGCAGGAAAGAGCCAGGATTCTTCAAATGGAAAATCAGCCTCAGCTATTCATTACCGATTTGGAAGGGATGATTCTGAATTCCTGGCCGATGATGGGGGGAGGGGCTCCACACCACGCCGAAGGAGAAATACCTGCTTCTGTATTTAAAAATGAAGATTCGATTGTTCAGGTAAATCAAAATGGCCAGCAAGTCTACATTGTAAAATCCCCTATCTTAATGAATGACCATCAAACCGGATGGGTAGTAGTGATGCAAAATGCCGACAAATTAGCTGATTTCAATCAGGAATACCGGCTGTTGATTGTTTTATTGCTGGGACTTGGTTTGCTTGGTTGGATCGTCATTTATCTGCTCACCAAAAAAATTCTCAAACCGATTCAGGATGTCGCAAGAGCAGCAGCACAAGTTCGGGAAGGGAATTATGCGATCAAATTGGATTCGAATCCAAAAGAACTTGAAATACACCAACTTGTCACTTCCTTTAAAGAAATGACTAATCGCCTGACACAGTTAGAGCAAATGCGGGCCGAACTGCTCGCTGGGGTAACGCATGATTTGAAAACGCCTGTTACCTCCATCAGTGGCCTTGTCCAAGCAGTGCGGGATGGAATCGTGACTGGGGAGGAGCGTCAAGAATTCCTCGATATCACGCTAAAAGAAATCCAAAGACTACAAAGTATGATTTCCGATTTGCTTGAGTTTAACTCCCTGGCTGCGGGTGCCTTCACTATCCGGCCGGAAAATTGCGATTTGAACAAGCTTGTTGAGGACATTGGCCGGCAATGGAGGGTAACACAAACTGAACCTGTGAATCTCAAGGTGATTACCCCGGAAAAGACCGTCTACAAAATAATCGATCCGCTCCGTCTGCAGCAAATCCTGATCAATCTATTGAATAACTCTCATCAGGCAATCGATGATTCGGGTTCCATCTCCATCATACTTTCTGAAGAAGGAATTGATGTAAAAGATACAGGAAAAGGAATTCCGGAGGAAGAACAGGCACTCGTATTTGAACGTTTTTTTCGCGGAGAGAAAAAGAAACTCAAAGTCAGGGGTCTTGGCCTCGGCCTGCCTTTCAGCAAGATGCTGGCCAGGTCGATGGGGGCCGATCTACTTTTAAAAGAGAGCAATCGTCGGGGAACGACATTTTCCCTTGTGTGGGTCAGCTAAGCTGATCTATTTTTTTGAAAAAAGGTTGGTTTATTTTTCCTGTTTTGCTATGATGGAAATAAAACCAGGAAAGTTTGGAGTGAAGTTCCATGATCGGAACCATAACGATCATCATGGTGTTTTCAATCCCGCTCGTTGCCATCATCTCAAGTCATTATCAAAAAGTGGCAAAAATCAAACATACTATGTTGAAGGATGAAATCGAGCTTGAACGGCTCAAGCATGAAAACTACCTGCTTGAAACAGAAAAGATGAAGCTGGAGCTTTCGAAGCTAGAAAGCCCACTCGATCGGACGAATGCATTATAACCCCCCCCTCGTGTACTACGATGGGGGTTTTTATTTTTCAATCGGTGGAATGGTTAAATTTCCCTTGAATGGCTATATAGTATAGTGTATAGTACATTATAACAGTAATGTACTATGTTACTTGTTGAAGGAGGTGCGGGGTTGATTCTTAATTCAGATAGCATGAAGCCAATTTACGTTCAGATTGCTGAGTGGCTGGAAACGGAGATTCTAAGCGAAAGCATCAAGAAGGATGAGAAGGTTCATTCACAATATCAGCTAGCGGAAATGCTGAATATCAATCCGGCGACAGCGGCAAAAGGATTGAATCTGTTAGCGGATGAAAGCGTTCTTTATAAAAAGCGCGGTCTTGGTATGTTTGTAACGGAGGATGCAAAAATGATTATCTCGGCGAAACGGAGAAACCAGACATTGAAGTCAATGGTACGAGAGTTGGTGCAAGAGGCAGATCTTCTTCAGGTGACGGAGGAGGAGTTGAGTGAGATGATCCAGGCAGCCAAACGGGAAGTGAAGGGGGATTGATGAGTGTGCTTAAATTCAATAAAGTAACGAAAATATATGGAAAGAAAAAAGTACTGGATGAGTTGACGTTTTCCATCGGGGAGAATAAGATCACAGGGCTGATTGGCAGGAATGGAGCCGGCAAGACGACAATGCTGCAAATCGCCGCTGGTTTCATACGGGAGAGTTCAGGTGAGGTAAGGGTATTTGGCGAAAGTCCATTCAATAATCTGTCGGTGTCAGCGAATATGGTCATGGTGGATAATGATATGAATCTGCCAGCATCGCTGAGTCTGGATGAACTATTGGACTCGGCAGCAAGTTTTTACCCAAACTGGGACATGAAATTGGCCAGGAATCTAATGAGCTATTTCCGTCTTGATCTGAAGCAGCACCATACAGGATTGTCGAAAGGGATGAAGAATACTTTTCATGCGATTTTGGGGCTGGCCTCCCGCTGTCCGTTGACGATCTTTGATGAGCCGACAAACGGGATGGATGCTGGCGTTAGGAAGGATTTTTACCGGGCGTTGCTAAAAGACTATCTTGCCAACCCAAGGACAATCATCATTTCAAGCCATCATCTGAACGAAGTTGAGGACCTCTTGGAAGACATCTTGGTCTTAAAGGATGGAAGGCAATTGTTGCATATGACGGTTGAAGACATGCGAGAGTATGCAGTCATAGTCAGCGGAAGAGATGATATGCTGAACGACTGGCTTTCTGGACATGAACTATTCCATCGCAATAGTACTGACTTTGGCAAAAGCTATGCGTTGATTCGCAATAATTTGTCAGAAGGTCAGATAACTTCAGCTATGAACAAGGGCTTAAAGTTCTCGACGATTTCCAATGAAGATCTTTGTCTGTACTTGACGAGCCAGGAGAAAGGCGGGATTGATGATGTCTTTACCAAAAACTAGTCTCTGGGATATTGTAAAAAAGCAATTCCGATTCAAATTGAAATCCTATCGGGGAATGTTCACTTCTCTGATGATGCTGCAAATCATTGGAATTCTGTTTTCGTTAGGAGGAGAAGGAGGTGGGGGAGGCGGCTCAGACTCTTTTAGTTATGAAATGAAATATTATTCAGGGTCTTTTATCCTTGCTTTTTTGATGATCTGGGCGTTCCTTTCGGCAATTATTGTAACAACCCAAGCGTATCGATTTGATGATTATGCATTTGTCGCCAACAGAATGAGCAGCAACTTAGCAAATATCCTGTTCCTTGGCTGGGCAAGTATTATTGGAGGAGTTACTTTCCTGCTGGCGAGCCAGTCTTTGAAGCTGTCAGTCTTGATCCTCCAGGAGCAAGATTACATCGTAAGCCAACGATTATCAATGTTACAGATGGCAGAGGGCCTTGTTGGAATCATCCTATATCTGTTTCTTTTCACGGCGCTGGGCTATCTGGTCGGGATGCTAGTCCAAAGAAATAAAATTTTCATCATCCTCCTTCCAGCCTTGCTTTTCGGTAGTTTGTTTATTAGTGTGTTCTTTGCAAATGAATCTACTCTATTGATTGATGTTGGACGAATTTTTGTGAAGGAAACCTCCTTCCTGTTGTTCCTTTTAAAGGTTCTGTTTGCATCAACTGTTGCCTTCGGATCGGCAATATTTCTCTCAGACAACCTGGAGGTGAGAAAATGAGTCTGATTATTTTGCTCTTTATTCTCCTATTGGCCTTTATTGGTTTGGCAAATTTTTCAGGTAGATTTACAAGCCCCAGATTCTTGAGTGGGAGCAGCACAACAAAAATGTTCACTGTGTATATCATTGTCTTACTTTGCACAGCATCCCTTTCTTTTGTTGTTCCGAAGGGAGAATCCTATCAGGGAGATTATTTGACAGAACAGGAAATGCTGCAAAATGAACGTTTGAACAGCGATATTTATTCGATTGTCGAATCAGGAAAAATCGAGGAAGCCAACGGACTGTCGAAGAAGAAATCATGGGAATTTCCTATTGAAGGGGAAGAATTGAACATCGAGTCAAAGAGTTCGAATGCCATGGTTTTTATCGAAAAAGTTAAATCCATCGAGGACAAGATCGAAGTTACCCATTACTCTACCTTTTCGTATGTAGATAATATTGATATCACTGATCGTTTCACTTCCCCGGAGGTAGAGCTGATCGAGACAACTTTGAAAATCTTGCCTCAGGATCATGTGAACATTCAACTTGTAAAGTACACGAAGGCCTTTCCGTTTACCCAATTTGCTGAAGATGGCGAGCAGTTCAACCGCAGAAATGGGATGATGCAGGGACTAGACTTCATCTATATCAAGGTTCCTGGGAAGATGGAAGTGTCTGGTGAAGGTTATGTGGTCAACGAGTAAGCCGAGGATATTTATCAACCGATTTAAGAGACTCAGCTTCGAGTCTCTTTTTCAATTGGAAAAACTCGCTATAAAAAGAAAGGTTAGTACTGATTTTACGAAAATGGTTGTAAAAGTGAAGTGGAAAACGCATAGAAAAACGTTTTCATCAGAGGGATGTTGTTTTTGTAATAAATTCGTCAATTCTTGATTAGGAAATGGTCCTTTGTCGTGATATTCTATGTTGTGTAGAATTTCACAAACGTACTATTGGAGGAATCATCTATGGACTTCATAAAAGGTTTGCTTGCGGAACCATTAATTTTATTATTCGTGATTTTATTTCTTGGCTCTGCACTTGGGGAAATCAAAATACGCGGACTTAGTCTTGGAACGTCTGGGGTTTTGCTGGCCGCCATGGTGTTTGGACATTTCGGCTACCAAGTGTCACCAGTCATCCAGCAGCTGGGACTTGGCTTATTTATCGTTGCCGTTGGCTTGTCAGCAGGACCGCGCTTTTTCCGAATGATGAAAACGAGCGGTATTGTGTTCGGCATCATTAGCTTGCTGATCGTTCTGATCGCTTCGATTACGACGATCATCGTGTCCAAACTATTCCATCTTTCCCCAGCATTGAGCATTGGAATCATGACGGGTGCGCTTACGAGTACCCCGGGTTTAGCTGCTGCACTTCAAGCCACTGGCGATCCGCTTGCCTCTGTCGGCTACGGGATTGCTTACCCATTCGGCGTCCTCGCAGTGGTACTGTTCGTACAGCTGTTGCCACGAATGCTGAAGGTCGATCTCTCGGAGGATCTGAAAAAGAAATCAGGCCCTATCCGCAATGATGAGTCCCCTGAAGTCATAACGATAGAGGTGATGACTCCTGCTATTAATAAGCGAACGCTAAAAGAGCTAAAAATCAACCGAAATAATTCCGTCGTGATCAGCCGGGTCATCCGTGGAGATCGGAATATCATCGCACTTAATGATACCGTTATTCTGGTAGGAGACAGATTAGTCGCTGTCGGATTGCCTAACGATTTGAAAAAACTTTCCAAGGGGATCGGCCGTGAAGTGGAGACGAACACCGCCAACCATGACAATGTAGAACTCCGTAAAGTCACGGTGGACGCACTCGAATTAATTGGGAAGACAATCAAGGATCTTGAATTGAGACGCACTTATGGTGTAACAGTTACAAGAATAGAACGAGGCGGTTTTGAATTCAATCAAAATTCAAAGTGGCGGCTTGAACGCGGAGATATTCTGACACTAGTCAGCAGCAAGGGCAGGTTGGATGATGTCGAAAAACTATTCAGCAGAAAAAAATGGACCGTGACCAATATCCACATCTTATCGCTCAGTCTAGTTTTGCTGCTTGGTGTTTTTGCCGGGATGATACCAATTCACTTCCCGAATCTCGGCACCATTTCATTCGGTGTCGCTGGCGGGCCGTTATTCATTGCTTTAATCATTGGCCATTTTGGAAGACTCGGCCCTATTCATGCCAGATATTATCAGCCGTCAAACCAGGTCATCCGTGATATCGGATTAGTCTTGTTCCTTGCAGGTGCCGGTACGACCGCCGGAAAAGGTATCGTCGAAGTCATTCAGCAGGAAGGCTTCAATCTTGTCATTGGCGGTGCGATTATCACAGTCCTGCCAATAATTGCCGGATTTTTTATCGCTAGAAAGCTTTTCAAGCTCAGCATCATTCACTCATTAGGAGCACTATGCGGCGGAATGACAAGCACTCCCGGACTTGGCGCAGCCAACCAGCTATTGGACTCAGAAGACGCATCCATCGCCTATGCTGCCGCCTACCCATTCGCACTAATTTCAGTCGCAGTTGCATCTCAAGTATTGATTTTCTTTTTATAATAGTGGCAAAAGGACTTAGATGCAATTATGTTTTTGTCCTTTTGCAATTTTGGCGTTATTTTTTGGCTCAATCTACAATTTCAGACCTGTACGGCTTTTGAATCTCCGAAGTAAAATATGGCTTTCCACTCTTGTAATTCCTTCTAGGCTGTATAATTCTTCGTTAATGAAATTCTCCAACCTAATAAAATCCTCTACTAAAACATGCATATGTAGGGTACTCGGCCCTGTCATCTGATAACAGCTTGCAACACTGGGATTGTTCGCGAGGGCTTCTGCAACGTTTACGAGAGAGGAAGGCTCACAATCAACTTCAAAAAAGGCAGATACAGCCTTTCCTACTTTCTCCGAATTGATTACGGCAGAAAATTTTTCTATGATACCTTCCTTTATTAATTGATTGACTCTTTCCCGGATTGCTACCCTAGATAGATTTAATTCTTTTCCGATGTCGACATAGGACATTCGTCCATTTTCAGCTAAAAGTTGCAAAATCATGCGGTCCGTGTCATCAATTTTCATTCAAACACCACTTTTCCATTAACATTAGTAGATTTATATTATCTTACAATTGATTGGAATATCAATATGAACTGGAAAAATAATAAAAAATACCAGGAAAAATCTTTAATTTTTTCTGAATATTATATAGATTTTTTTAATTCCCTGTATTATAATAATACGAAATTCAAAATGATATTTAAATTAGTGAAACGCTTTCGTAAAGTAGAATTTTGGAACTATATGCCTACTTTTGTTAAGAAAATGTTTCGCAAAGAGGGGGAAAAGAAAAAGTGAGAAAGAAAGTAAAAGTATTTGCAGCAGTATTGATGAGTTTATTATTGCTTCTAACTGGATGCAACAATAGTAATTCTTCTAGTTCAAAAACAGAAAAATCAGCAACTACTAACACTCCGGAAAAAACGGACAAAACAGAACTGGTAGTTGGTCTGGACGATGATCCGCCGCAGTTGGATCCACATTTCTCTACAGCTGCGGTTGATCGCCAAATCTTCCACAGTATCTATGATAAGCTGGTTGACGTGGATAAAGAGCTTAACTTTGTTCCAATGCTTGCAGAAAAGTGGGATATTTCAGAGGATGGCAAAACTTACACCTTCACACTGCAAAAGAATGTTAAGTTCCATGATGGAACCCCGTTCAATGCTGAAGCGGTTAAATTCAACTTTGAACGCATGATGGATCCTAATGCAGGTTCACCGCGTGCATCTGAACTATCTACCATTGAAAAGTTAGAAGTGGTCGACGAAACAACATTGAAGGTTGTGCTGTCAGAACCGTACAGTCCATTCCTTGCAGCACTATCTGACCGGGCTGGCATGATGGTTTCCCCTACAGCGGTAAAAGAAAAGGGCAAAGACTTTGCTAATTCTCCTGTAGGTACTGGTCCGTTCAAATTTGTATCCCGTGTTAAGCAAGACAAAATTGAAGTAGAAAAGAATGCAGACTATTGGAACGGTGCGCCAAAGTTTGAGAAAATCGTTTATCGTCCATATGCCGATGAGAACGTCAGACTGACAAACCTGACATCTGGTGATGTTGATATCATTAGCAAGGTTCCGCCAAAAGATGTCGAAAAGCTTAAAAATGATTCAAACCTTACCTTATCTGAAGCAGGAGCGCTTGGATTCCAGGGGCTGTATTTGAACCATAAGAGCGAACCATTCAACAATAAAGCACTTCGCCAGGCGTTGGATTTGGTCATCGATCATGACGCAATTATTAAAGTAGCCCTTCGCGATACAGCAGTAGATTCAGCAGGTGCGATCCCTCCTGGAACATGGGCATATGACGAAAGTATTAAACCGAAGAAGAAGGATATTGAAAAAGCGAAGAAAATCATGGCTGACGCCGGTTATCCGGATGGATTCGAATTCACGCTACAGCTATCTCCAAAGCCAGTAGAGGAACAAATTTCACAAATGATCCAATCCATGGCTAAAGAAGCGGGTATCAAGGTGAATCTTGAAATGGTTGAGTTTGGAACAATGCTTGATAACATGGATAACTTCAAATTTGATGCAGTTCGTTTGGGATGGAGCGGAAGAACCGATCCAGACGGTAATATCTACGCCTTGTTCCATACAGATGGTTCTATCAACTATGGGTATTCCAATCCTAAAATGGACGAGCTTCTAGAAAAAGCTCGCATTGAGACAGATCAGAAAGAACGAAAGAAAATTTATTCCGAAGCTACAAAGCTAGGTCAAGAAGAAGTTCCATACATCTTTCTTTATCATGAGAAGGATTACAAAGCATACAAGAATAACCTGCAAGGGTATAATCACATCGCGGACCAAATGATGCGCTTTCATGACGTTTCATTTAAATAGCCCCATTTACATGACTCGGCTTGGAGACCAGTTTCCAGGCCGAACTATTTTTAAACTTTAAAAAAGGGAGGGTGCACCGTGGTAAAGTTTTTGCTTCGTCGATTAGGACTTATGATCGTTATCTTATTCTTAGTAAGTATCATTGTTTTTTCACTCGTTCATCTCACGCCAGGCGACCCTGCAAGGATGATCTTAGGACAAGAGGCGACTGAAGAATCGCTGCAGGCATTAAGGGAGCAGATGGGCCTGAATGATCCTCTTTATGTTCAGTATTTTAACTGGGTAACAAACGTTCTTCAGGGAGACCTTGGAAATTCATTGAAAGATAATACCCCCGTTCTTACTGTACTCCTTCAGAAGCTGCCGGTGACGATTCAATTATCTATCATGTCGTTTATCATTGCGATGCTGATCGCCATTCCAGCGGGTATCATTTCAGCAACAAGAAAAGGGACGTTCTGGGATTACTTTGGAACAACATTTGCGTTGTCAGGGGTGTCAGTCCCCCCATTTTTCCTAGGGATATTGCTGATTTTCGTCTTTTCCATTTCATTAGGATGGTTAGCGCCATCAGGGTATGTGGAGCCCTGGAAAGATTTTAAACAGAGCATGCTTTTAATGATTTTACCTGCTCTTGCCGTAGGAGTCCGATTGAGTGCAGAGATAACCAGAATGTTACGGTCAAGCATGCTTGAAGTGCTTGAGGCCGATTATATCCGGACTGCCTATGCAAAAGGTGTTTTAGAACGAGGAGTCGTAATTGGACATGCTTTAAAAAACGCACTTATTCCTGTCGTTACCGTGAGTGGATTGCAATTAGCCACTTTCCTTGGAGGTGCAGTGATCACCGAAACGATATTTGCAATTCCAGGTCTCGGAAGACTTGTCATTGATGCCATCATGACAAGGGACTTCCCGGTTGTGCAGGGTGCCGTACTGTTCATGGCCATAGCGGTTGTAATGGTGAACTTCTTTATTGATATTCTTTATTCCATTCTTGATCCAAGAATTAAGCTAACAGGGGGCCAGTGACCATGGAAGCACAATTGAATCAGAAAATAGCAGTCGTAGAGAGTCCTAAAAAACGTAGAATGAAAGAAATGGCATCGCGCTTTTTTCAAAATAAAATGGCTGTAGCAGGAGGTATATTTACATTTCTACTAATTATTATAGCTATTTTTGCGCCGGTGGTAGCTCCTTATAATCCTAGCGAACAAGATTATGCTAAATTCCTTCAGAGTCCGAATGCTGAAAATCTTCTAGGAACGGATGAGCTTGGCCGCGATATTTTCACTAGGATCATATATGGGGCTAGAGTGTCGATCGAGGCTGGGATAATTTCTGTTGGGATTGCGTTATTGATTGGAATTCCAATCGGTCTATTTTCAGGATATTACCGTGGCGTTCTTGATGAATATGTGGTTATGCGTTTTACGGATGCATTGCTATCATTCCCTCCGTTAGTTTTGGCACTTTCACTGGCTGCAGTTCTTGGGGCTGGATTACAGAATGCCATGATTGCAATAGGCATTATATTCACACCTAATTTTATTCGTCTGGTTAGGGGGGAAGTATTGAGTCAGAGAGAGCGGGAATATGTTACAGCTGCAAAGGCCTCAGGAATCAGTGACTTTAAAATCATATTCAGACATATCCTACCGAACTGTATGCCGCCAATTTTAGTTCAAGCAACACTTTCTATTGCTGCAGCAATCATATCGGAAGCCTCCTTAAGTTACCTAGGATTGGGCACTCAGCCTCCAACGCCTAGTTGGGGAGCAATGTTATCGATGGGACAGGGCTATCTTGGAGATGCGCCTTGGATTTCGCTCTTCCCCGGCCTGTTTATCTTTTTGACTGTTCTATCAATCAACCTATTTGGTGATGGGCTTCGTGATGCGTTAGATCCCAAAATGAAGTGAGGTTATTAGAATGACATTTTCGATTACTGCTAGATGTGAAAAAACTGGAATGCTTGGCGTAGCGGTATCAACTGCAAGACCAGCAGTTGGTTCACTTGTTCCATATGTGAAATCGGGGATAGGAGCGGTCGCCACCCAGGCAACTGTTAATCCTTTTTTTGGCTTAGACGGTATCAAGCTTTTAGCTGAAGGGAAATCAGCAGATGAAGTACTGGAGAATTTACTGGCTTCAGACCCGGACCGGGAGAGAAGGCAATGCGCCATCGTTGACAAGAATGGGAATGCTGCGGGTTTTACAGGCAAAGATACAGTTCCATGGCAAGGACATAAAATTGGGCCACAGTTCGTAGCCGCTGGAAATATGTTGACAGGGCCGGAAACGATTGATGCCATGTTTGAAACATATCAGGCATTGGAAAATGAAAGTTTACCAGAAAAACTTTTAGCTGCACTTATCAGTGGACAGGAAGCAGGAGGAGACAAACGGGGAAGGCAGTCTGCCGCTCTTTATGTTGTAGACCAAGAAGAGTATCCCATTGTTGATGTTCGTGCGGATGAACATCATGACCCTGTCCAGGAGCTAATCAGAATCTATAAAAAGTGTCAGGAAGATCTATTTCCATACACTGCTAAACTAGTAAAACGAAAGGAGGAGGCAACCAAATGACACAGCCATTATTGGAAGTGAAGAATCTGAAGGTAAGCTTTGCAGGTAAAAAAAAGACCACAAATATAGTAGCCGGATTATCCTTCAATGTAGAAAAAGGAAAAACCCTTTGTATTGTTGGGGAATCAGGCTGCGGAAAAAGTATAACCTCCCTTTCGGTCATGGGATTGCTTCCTAAAACGGGGGAAGTGGATGGCGAAATTTTATTAAAAGGTGAAAATCTGACGGGAAAAACTATGAAGCAGATGAGTAAGATCAGGGGCAATCAGATTTCAATGATTTTTCAGGAGCCTATGACCTCGCTCAACCCAGTCCAGACAGTTGGAAAGCAGATTGCCGAGACCATCATTCTCCACCAGGATGTAACCAAAAAGGAAGCGCGCCAAAAAGCGATTGAGATGCTTCAATTGGTCGGCATTCCTTCTCCAGAAAAACGGATTGATGCCTATCCTCATGAGTTGAGCGGCGGAATGAGACAACGGGTCATGATTGCTATTGCCCTTAGCTGCAACCCGGAACTGCTGATTGCCGACGAGCCGACCACCGCGCTGGATGTAACAATTCAGGCACAAATCCTTGATCTAATGAAGAATTTGCAGAAAGAGCTGGAAATGGGAATTATCATGATTACCCATGACTTGGCGGTGGTGTCTGAAATGGCTGATAAAGTTCTTGTCATGTATGCAGGAAAAGCGGTTGAATATGGTGACAGGAAATCCATTTTCAATCATCCAATGCATCCATACACACAGGGGTTGATGAAGTGCATTCCCGATGTAGATGCTGAAGACGATCTGGAGGAACTTTTTGTTATAAAAGGCTCTGTACCATCTCCTGATGCAATGCCAGTTGGCTGCAGATTTGCCGATCGCTGCCCGTATGCACAAGAAATTTGTAGGACGAAATCACCAGATCTCGAACAAGTAGATTCACAACACACAGTCAGCTGCTGGAAATACACAGATTTATGGAAGGATGGTGAGACAAATGAGCCAGCCATTAGCGAAGTTGCCGTCAGCAAATCTTCTTGATGTAAAGGATTTGAAGAAATACTTTCCTGTCGGGGATCAAGGATTCTTTGGAGAAAAGCAAGTGGTTAAGGCATTGGATGGCATCACCTTTACTCTTAAAAAAGGGGAAACGCTTGGAATCGTAGGAGAATCTGGATGCGGAAAATCTACCATGGGTCGTGCTATCCTCAGACTTCATGAACCAAGCTCTGGAACGATTTTTTATGACGGAAAGGATATCACCAAGATATCTAGAAGGCAGATGCGTGATAACCGCAAGGATATGCAGATTATTTTCCAGGATCCTTATGGTTCTCTAAATCCAAGGATAACTGTGGGAGCAATGCTGTCTGAAATCGTTGAAACCCATAAAATCGTTCCTAGAAAAGAGTTATATGACTATGTTTGTAATTTGCTAGTAGAAGTTGGACTGTCAGAACAGCATTATCACCGCTTCCCGCATGAGTTTTCCGGAGGCCAGCGCCAGAGGGTCAGCATCGCTCGTGCACTATGCACGAACCCTAAGCTGATTGTTTGCGATGAAGCGGTCTCGGCATTGGACGTATCAGTCCAGTCACAAATCCTGAATCTGTTGCAGCGATTGAAAAAGGAACACCAGCTGACATATTTGTTTATTTCCCATGATCTTAGTGTTGTAAAGCATGTAAGCGATCGTGTTGCCGTCATGTATTTAGGGAAAATGGTCGAACTCGCTGATAAAAAGGACCTTTACGAAAATCCATTGCATCCTTATACAAAGGCATTGCTTTCTGCCATTCCTTCGACTAAGGAAGAGAAGATTCGGGAACGGATCATCTTAAAAGGAGATGTGCCAAGCCCGATCAATGTTCCAAGCGGTTGCCGTTTCCATACAAGATGCCCGCTTGCTACCGATCGATGCAGGGCAGAGGAGCCAGCATTCCGGGAGGTAAGCGAGAACCACTTTGCCGCTTGCCACTATGCATAACCTAACCTGGGGAGGTCCTTACCTTGAAGGTAAGGACGTTTCTTTCGATATGAAAAAGGAATGCTGTTTTATAAAAAGAGAATATTTCGTTTGTAAAGCTAATAAGGTAAATTGACTTACAAATGAAGGTTACTATCCTTAAGGGGGAGATCAATTCATGAACTTAGATTACTTACATTATCCATACCAATCACAAAGAACAGTAAATTTTGCCAAGAAAGGTATGGTTGCCACCTCTCAGCCGCTGGCAGCACAAGCAGGTCTTGACATTTTAAAAAAGGGGGGAAATGCGATTGATGCAGCGATCGCAACTGCTGCATGTTTAACAGTTGTTGAGCCAACTTCAAACGGTATTGGTGGCGATGCGTTCGCGTTAGTTTGGGTAAAAGGGGAACTTCATGGCCTGAACGCAAGCGGTCCAGCTCCACAAAGCATCTCAATTGATGCCGTCAAGGAAAAGGGGCATGAAAAAATGCCGACCTTCGGCTTGATCCCTGTAACTGTTCCTGGAGTGCCTGCAGCATGGGCTGAGCTATCAAGACGATTTGGAAAGCTTCCCTTAAAAGAAACGCTTCAGCCTGCAATTGATTATGCGGAAAATGGATACCCTTTATCGCCAACTCTTGGAAAATACTGGAACATAGCCTATGAAAAGTTTAAAGAAATTTTTACCGGAGATGAATACAAAGGCTGGTTTGACACCTTTGCTCCAAACGGAAAGGCACCTCAAATAGGGGAAGTATGGAAATCTGTGGGCCATGCCGGTACATTGCGCCAGATTGCCGAAACAAATGCAGAAAGCTTTTACCGGGGGGAACTGGCAGATAAAATTGATGAATTTTCTAAGCAGTATGGAGGCTTCCTTTCTAAAGAGGATTTGGCCGCATACAAGCCAGAGTGGGTCCAGCCGATCAAGGTTAATTATAGAGGCTATGATGTCTGGGAGATTCCCCCGAATGGCCAGGGCATTGTTGCTTTAATGGCACTTAACATGCTGAAGGGCTATGAACTGAAAGAAAAGGAATCTGTGGATACATACCACAAACAAATTGAAGCGATGAAGCTTGCGTTTGCGGATGCGAAAAAATATGTTACCGATCCTGAGAAAATGACGGTGTCATTTGAACAGCTTTTATTGGAGGAATATGCGGAGGCAAGAAGAAGCTTGATTGGTGATTCTGCACGCCTGCCTGAGCCTGGCACACCTCCAAAAGGTGGAACCGTCTATCTGGCTGCGGCGGATGGAGAAGGAAATATGATCTCATTCATCCAGAGCAATTATATGGGCTTTGGCTCAGGAATTGTCATTCCAGGAACAGGTATTGGCCTGCAAAACCGCGGAGCTGATTTTTCATTGGATCCGTCCCATGATAATCGTCTTGAGCCTGGGAAAAAGACATATCACACAATTATTCCAGGATTCTTAACAAAAGATAATGAAGCAGTCGGTCCGTTCGGAGTGATGGGCGGATATATGCAGCCGCAAGGTCATGTTCAGGTGATCATGAACACAATTGACTTCTACCTGAACCCGCAGGCTGCGCTTGATTCGCCGCGCTGGCAGTGGATAGAGGGCAATAAGGTGGTTGTAGAGAATACCTTCCCTGCTCATATTGCCCAGGCACTGGCAAGGAAAGGGCATGATATCCAATTTGCATTAGATGGAGGCGGATTTGGCAGAGGCCAGATCATCTGGAGAGATCCTGTAACAGGAGTTCTATCCGGAGGAACGGAGTCCAGGACTGATGGGGCTATTGCAGTTTGGTAATCTCAAAAAAGGTGATGAATGAGAATGAAACAACTTGATTTATTCCTTGCATTCTTTCGAGTCGGGATGCTGGGATATGGTGGAGGGCCATCATCGATACCGCTCGTGCATAAAGAAGTAGTAGAAAAGTATAAGTGGATGAATGACGATGAGTTTGCTGATGTTCTAGCTTTGGGTAATACCCTTCCTGGACCGATTGCCACAAAGATGGCAGGATATATCGGATATCGTGTTGCGGGTTTTACAGGGATGGTAAATGCTACTGCAGCAACAATCATTCCAACGATTTTATTGATGATCGTGTTATTGACATCCTTATCATCATTTAAAGATCTTCCGTGGGTTGCTGGCATGACAAAGGCTGTAGTTCCGGTAGTTGGTGTCATGTTGGCCACATTGACATGGGACTTCTTCAAGAAATCGAATGAAACGCTTGGAAAAGTTAACGCAGGTTTAATGGTGGTTGGTGGACTGATCCTGATGGAGGTATTGAATGTCCATCCGGCCATCTTAATTCTCGTTTTGTTAACTCTGGCTATCGCTAAAAAAGATAACACTCCTAAGGTGGAGAAAAAGATTGAAAGAGGTGTAGGCTGATGATTTATTGGCATATTTTCCTCGCCTTTTTCATTCCGGGAATTGTTGGCTACGGGGGAGGTCCTGCATCGATTCCTCTGGTGGAAAATGAAGTGGTCGACCGCTATGGCTGGATGACAGTACCGGAATTTAGCGAAGTGCTGGCGATTGGCAATGCTTTGCCGGGACCAATCGCGACAAAAATGGCAGGTTACATTGGGTATGAGCAGGGGGGAATTCTAGGTGCTGTTGTAGGTATTATCGCCACAGTTGCACCTTCATTGATCCTAATGATTTTCCTCCTTGGTTTATTGCTTCGTTATAAAGATTCTCCAAAGGTTAAAAGAATGACGAATTACATCAGACCTATCATTGCGATCTTACTTGGGGTCATGACTTTCAACTTTTTCTTTAATGCCTATATTGATACAGGTATCACGCAAACAATATTTTTAATTGTTGTAAGCTACTTGCTGCTTGAAAAATGGAAGGTTCACCCTGCCTACGTCATTACTGCATCGTTAGCGTATGGTGGTTTTTTCCTCTAAAAATGCCGAGCAATATTGGTAATTTATCAGGCCAAAAGGAAATATTTGTAATATCCCCATTGTCGTAATGATAATGGAGTTTTTTTACATTAAAAACAATAAACTTGAACTTCCCTATCTTAACAGTTCGGAAAAAAGATCCTATGGAGAATTCCATTTTTTAGTTATAATGAGGAAAAGGCGTAAGGAGTGGGAGTTGTGGAGCAAAAAATCTATTATGACATCTATCATTTAAATGGAGATGAAATTTTTATTTCGGCGACCGACAAAGGTGTATGCTATATCGGTTCACCAGAAGAAGATGAGCGAGATATGGCAAAGCGTTTTCCCACTGCTGTATTGGAAAAGAATCCAGAAGCTTTAAAACCTTACATGGATGAGTTAGCTGAGTATTTTGAAGGGAAGCGAAGACAATTTTCCATGCCAGCTGATGTAAAAGGAACAGCATTCCAGGAAGCAGTATGGGAAGCCTTGAAGGAAATTCCTTATGGCGAAACTTGTGCATATTCAGATATTGCAGAAAAAATTGGCAAGCCTGCGGCAGTGAGAGCAGTCGGAACCGCAATCGGCGCTAACCCAGTTTCGATCGTTGTGCCATGCCATCGGGTTATCGGCAAAAATGGAGCAATCACAGGTTATCGCGGCGGAATTGCCATGAAGGAGCACTTGCTGGAGCTAGAGAAAGTGAATTGCAATAGTTAAACGAGGATTGCTGTTAGAATATTGCCGGCTAACTCTCGAAAAAGTGGAAATCATGCCAGTATATGAGGTTGAAGAATAAAAAAAAGGTGGAATTAGGCGATTTATGTGCCTGGCTCCACCTTTTTTTTAGTAGGAAAAATTATTCTCTTAATCAAAAGCGTTAATCTCTCGGAACTATACCTAATTACCCGCAAGAAGGCGATAATCTCTCAATAAAGCATGGCAATCTCTCGGAAAAGGATAATAATCACGCCGTTTTCCTTATTTTGTAATAAAAGCCAGCAACATGGGCGGCTACTTGAATATTTTCCTCAAATAGACATAAATAAAACTATAAAACTAGAAAAATAGTTGTATACTTTTTAAGGGAGGTGTAATTAATGAGTTGTCGAACTGGATGGGAAATTAAATCATCAAACGTCATGCAAAGGATCATTGCTGGAGCCAAGGAAGAGTTTCCACTTATGGATGTTGCAGAAAAACTTGAAAGCAAGGCGGCGTTTTTCAAAGCGCTCGGAGATGAAACACGCCTAAAAATCATGACATTGTTATGGTTCGAGGATCTTTGCATGTGTGAGATCGTCGATGGCCTGTCGGGAGCATCTTCAACTATCAGCCACCATTTGAAAATCATGGAAAAGGGAAAGCTCATTAAATCCAGAAGAGAAGGTAAGTTCACTGTCTACAGTCTGGATAAAGAAAAGCTAGCACCTCTGATTCCCTATCTGAAAGAAGGAGATCTAAATGTTTAATCAACTGGCCACCTGGCTTGTCGTTGATGTCCTGAATATGGAGTTAACATCAAGACTAGGTGGAGCACTCCATTTTTTCATTTACGACACAACAAAAATCCTGTTTTTGCTCGCGGTGATGATTTTCGCGATTTCATTCATCAGGAGCTTTTTTCCACCGGAAAAGGTCAAGGAATGGCTCGAAGGCAGAAGGAAGGGGGTTGCTAGTGTGATGGCAGCTTTCCTGGGCGTCTTATCTCCATTCTGCTCGTGTTCGACGGTGCCTTTATTTATCGGCTTTGTCGAGGCTGGAATCCCTTTGGGTATCACGTTTACGTTCCTGATTTCATCACCAATCGTAAATGAAATCTCGCTGGTCATGCTGTTTTCTATTTTCGGCTGGAAAGTAGCGCTGATTTATGTGTTGGCGGGAATCACTCTGGCGATTGTCGCGGGTTACATCATTGGCAAGCTGAAAATGGAAAAGCATGTGGAGTCCTATGTTTATGAAATAGCGGCTGGGAATGAAGAGGTCAATATGCAAGGAAGAGACAACCGGACCTTTGCCGAAAAAATCAAAGCAGTTTTCAGTAGAAAAGAGCTTAAGGAAAGAACAATTTTTGCTGCACGTAATGTTGTGGAGACAATTCAGAAGATGTGGCTTTATCTCTTGATCGGGATTGGGATTGGGGCGTTCATACATGAATATGCCCCACAGGATTTGCTTGTCAAATATGCAGGAGAAGGAAATTTCTTCGCGGTTCCGATTGCGACGATTATAGGCGTACCACTTTACTCAAACGCCATCGGTGCTCTGCCAATTGTCGAAGCATTATTAAACAAAGGTGTAGGACCAGGTACAGCGCTTGCGTTTATGATGGCAATCACCGCCCTGTCCCTTCCGGAAATAATTTTGCTCAGGAAAGTAATCAAACCAAAGCTGATTGCTGTATTTGTCGGCGTTGTCACTTCAGGGATCATCCTGATTGGCTATGGTTTCAACGCAATTCTATAACGATGAGGAGGAAATGAAAATGAATATTAAAATTTTAGGTACAGGCTGCAAAAAATGCCAAGAGCTTGAAAAAAACACACGCATGGCGGTCGAAGAAGTACAGGTGGACGCAGTGATCGAAAAGGTAGAAGACATCAAGGAAATCATGAAGTACAAAGTGATGAGTACCCCCGCACTTGTCATCGACGAAAAGGTGGTTTCCACAGGTAAGCTATTAACTGTCAAAGAGCTGAAAGGCATGTTGGCTTAATATCAATTAACAAGGACGCCAAGGATAAGTTCTCCGGGCGTCTTTTTGATAAAATAAATCCTACAGCTTTACAAATTCTTAATAATCTATACATAGAATCACTCTTGAATATATAAGCAAATCATTATATACTAATGCGGTAATTACGATGAAATGGAGGTGGAGAGTAATTGATCAAGCAAAGGATGGAAATGGATCAAGCTGCTGCAGTTTTTAAGCTACTTGGTGACAGGACGCGGTTGACGATGATGAGAATTCTTGCTGATCACGATTGCTGTGTTTGTGAATTTGTCGCCATGTTTGATGCGAGTCAGCCGGCAATCAGCCAGCATATCCGCAAGCTGAAGGACGCAGGTTTGGTAAAAGAGTCCAGGAGAGGGCAGTGGGTTTTTTACTCGATGAACCGGCAATATGAGCATTTCGAATTTGTTCAATTGCTCATGGAGGCACTTCCGAGTCAGGAAGAAAAATTTACAGAACTTGAAAAGCAGGGAAAACGAATTTCCTGTGATTAATGGAGGTGTGTGGAATTGTCATTACCGATCATAGCTTCACTGATTTTCCTTGTGACGCTGACGCTTGTTATTTGGCAGCCTAAAGGGTTGGGAATTGGCTGGTCAGCTGTAGGGGGTGCAATCTTAGCATTGCTTTTCGGTGTTGTTGACTTCCAGGACGTTATCGATGTTACCGGGATTGTCTGGAATGCTACACTTGCTTTTATTGCCATTATTATTATTTCGCTTATTTTAGATGAGATTGGATTTTTTGAATGGGCAGCCTTACATATGGCGAGGGCAGCAAAGGGGAACGGTATTAAGATGTTCGTCTATGTCACCCTGCTTGGTGCTGGCGTGGCTGCATTGTTTGCAAACGACGGAGCTGCCCTGATCTTAACTCCCATCGTGCTGGCGATGGTCCGCAACCTGAAATTCGAGGAAAAAATGGTATTTCCTTTTATCATGGCAAGCGGTTTTATTGCCGATACGACGTCATTGCCGCTGGTTGTCAGCAATCTGGTGAATATTGTATCTGCTGATTTCTTCGAGATTGGATTCGTTGAGTATGCATCCCGCATGATCGTGCCGAACTTCTTCTCATTAGGTGCTAGTATTTTGGTTTTGTATTTATTTTTCAAAAAGAGCATCCCGAAACATTACGAGATGTCCGATCTGAAAAAGCCGGTCGAAGCGATCAAGGATGTGAAAATGTTCCGCTTATCCTGGATTGTGTTGGGAGTCCTGCTGATTGGCTATTTTGCAAGTGAATTTCTGAATATCCCGGTATCGTTCATTGCTGGAATTGTTGCGATTTTCTTTTTGATGATGGCAAGGAGGAGCCCGGCTGTTCATACGGCTACCGTAGTAAAAGGAGCACCGTGGGCCATCGTGTTCTTTTCAATTGGAATGTACGTTGTCGTTTACGGTTTGCGTAATGCCGGCTTGACCAATCTGTTAGCTGACGTTATCCAGGCTGCGGCTGACCAGGGTTTATTCGCTGCTACGATCGGTATGGGCTTCATCGCTGCGATTCTTTCTTCTATTATGAACAATATGCCAACTGTCATGATAGATGCGCTGGCAGTTGCGGATACTAACACAACTGGCGTCATCCGTGAAGCGTTGATCTATGCCAATGTCATCGGCTCCGATTTAGGGCCGAAAATCACCCCGATCGGTTCACTGGCAACATTGTTGTGGCTGCATGTCCTTTCATTGAAGGGCGTGAGGATTTCTTGGGGCACTTATTTTAAAACAGGAATCATCTTAACCATTCCTACTTTGTTCCTAACGCTTGTAGGTTTATATATTTGGTTGCTAATTATCTAAAAAGGGAGCGAATCTATTATGGCAAAAAAAACAATCTATTTCTTATGTACAGGAAACTCTTGCCGAAGCCAAATGGCAGAAGGCTGGGCAAAAAAACATCTTGGTGACGAGTGGGAAGTGAAGAGCGCGGGTATTGAGGCGCATGGGCTGAATCCGAATGCGGTCAAGGCAATGGCAGAGGTGGGCATCGACATTTCCGGCCACACATCAAATGTGATTGATCCCGAAATCCTCCACAATTCAGAGCTTGTCGTCACACTTTGCGGCCATGCTGATGAGCATTGCCCGGTGACACCACCGCAAGTAAGACGCGAACACTGGGGCTTCGACGACCCAGCTAAGGCAGAGGGAACAGAAGAAGAAAAATGGGCCGTGTTCCAGCGCGTCCGTGATCAAATCAGCGATAGAATCAAAACCTTTGCTGAAACAGGAAAATAACAGGAAGCCAGGGGGAAACTTCTGGCCTTTTTTTAAAAGGAGGAAATACGAATGAGCAAAAATTATCAAGCGCTTGTCCCTGGCCGGATCTTTATTGGCGGGGCAGATGCGATTCCGGAACTGCTTGAACATGAAAAAATTGATATCGTATATGATTTGCGAGCTGAAAATACAGAGGGGAATTATGATTATCCACGCACCCATCTGCAAATGTATGATAAGGACTCACAGCAGGATGAGTCGGTTGAAAAGGCGTTGGATGAGGTGGCAGCGGCTTACGAGTCCGGGAAAAATATTTACTTCCATTGCTCTACGGGTAGAACGCGAACAGGCACACTTGCTGTTGGTACGCTGCTGAAGCTGAATCAAGCAGACAATTTGGAGGAAGCGAAGGCTAAGGCACGAGAAGTCCGCGAAGTCCTGAATCTCGATTCCCAATTGATTACATCGCTTGAAAGGATCTTCCCGGAGAAAAAATAAAGATATGTCTTGCCATCCGAGACTGGCTCTTGCTGAAGATGGCGTCAAGATCGCCCGCGGACCCTACAATCGAATGCTTTTTCCTGACAGCCGCTGGTAATTGGTGGCTGTTTTCCTTTTGTATTGAACATAGCCTTAAACGAATCGACCAAGTCAGTAAAAAAAAGCCCGGGTACGATGCCCGGACTTCCACTTATTCACCACAAATTCGGCTTCACGACCATGAACCAAAGCGTCGACATCAAAAGAATGAGGTAGGTCCAGATGGTGCGGTTCAATTTTGCGGCTAGGTCCTGCTTGTTCGCGCCTTCTTCGGCAAATTTCCGAAGTGTTGGGGAGAATGCTCGTGCTAAGAAAAACAGGGAGGCAAACAGCAGCGCCACTGTACTGAAAATCCAAGGCGTCCTCCACGTCCATGGTCCAAGGATGACGAGCAGGATACCCGATCCAATCATCACATGGCCGGCGTGCTTTGCCAGCCGCACGACTGATTTGAGCAAGGCTAAATGGGCTTCCAATGCTATCTCTACAGCATTAGGAAGTTTTTTTACTATCGGCAGCAAAATAAAGAAAGGCCCGATGGAGGCTATCACGCTTATGACGTGAAGATAAATGATGATTCGGTACAAAAAATCCATTGCTTATTCTTCGACAGGGCTGAATTCATGCACCCAAACACGCATTTGCGGAAGCCATGGCATTCCCGGGTGATAAGATAGGATCGACTGCTTGTACTCCTCGACATTTTCGAAACCTTCGCGCTGAGCATCGGCATCTGTCAATTCGCCAAGTGATTGAGAGTAGACATTGTCCACGATGTATTTCTTCCCTTTTAACTCCATGATTTCGCCTACATCAGCATAACGGCCATTGCGGCGAGTCGCTGTTTTCTTTCCTTGTAAAACTTTATTGACGTCGTCTTCGATCGTAACGAGACGCTCGATTTCGCATGTTTTTGGCGGCAAAGCCTTATTTTTTTCTGTCATCGATAAATCTCCCTTCCGTATGTTCCTTTCTAATGTACCATATTTTTAAAAAAGAAAGCTAAGCCAAGCAACGTGGAAATGATGTTTTTTAAGTTTTTTCCAAAACACCGGAAATAAAGTGTAACATTTTAGATAGTTCATCGTTTTAGTAACGGAATGGAAGGCTTCCAAGTATACGGCGCTGTCGTGACGGGACCTGTAAAAGAATTGCTTAAGCTAAAAGAAAACAGGCAAATCCAAGGGGCGAACCTTGGAGATATGACATACTGGAATTGGACAGAATGATAAACTAAAGCAGAAGTCTTTCTAGGACTTTTGCTTCTTTTTTTGCAGTTGAAAATATACGAAAATGGAGTTTTCTAGTACAATAGTTTCAGGAAGGGATGTGTTTCGTCCGGTCTTGTCCTAAGAAGGAAATATGGTTCGAGCGTCTGCAGAAGGATGACAGCTGGGGAGATGAGGAAGATGTTTGCGAACTTTGAAACGATCGATGAGCTGAAGCGAAGCATGTATATGCGGCTGTTGCCGATCATTCTAGTAGCACTGATCGCCAATTGTTTGCTAAATAATGAAAGCTGGTTTGATACAGCCATCAATACGACATTGATTATCTGGTTTTCCATCAGTTGGTTCTTAGCCTATACGAACCGGGGAGTTCACCTTGGAGAGTATATAACCGTCATACTGGTTAGTTTTTATCATGTGCTCACCTTAGTCGAGGTTGTCCATAATGATCTTGCTAAAGGGGGCGGGTCGTTAGGAGATTTTATTGTTTGGATGCCGTTGATTATCATGTTTTTCTTCTTAATTCTTGGCACCAAAAAGGGATTTTACTATTCTGTTTTTATTTTCCTCCTTACGCTTGCGATTGGATTGATTTATAGTCTGAAGCTTCCGGATGAGTCAATCGATTCCCTAACGCAGTTTCTTGCAGCGAATGCTGTCTATATCCTGGTTCTCTTTTATGCACAAAATATGTTTCGGGCCTTTAGCGAGAGGGACTACTATAAAAAGCACGCCTTTATCGATTCCCTGACTCATGTTGCAAACCGGCATCAGGTCGATACCTGGTTTGAAGAAAAGCTCAAAACAGCCGAAGAAAATCGGCAACCATTTTCGATTATCTTTTTTGATATCGACTATTTTAAAAAAGTCAACGATAAATATGGACATAAAATTGGTGATTGCGTTTTGAAGGAACTGGCGGAGATTGTTACAGCCAATTTACCAGACGGGGACCTTTTCGGGCGCTGGGGCGGAGAGGAATTCATCGTGATCACCAATAGCAATAGTGGACAAGCGATTGAAAAAGCGGAGCATATCCGCAAGATCGTTGCAAACCATTGTTTCAAAGAGGCAGGCAGTCTGACCGCTAGCTTCGGCATCACCTATTATCAGTCTGGCGATAATAGTGACTCCTTGCTAAACCGTGCCGATGAAGCACTGTATGCGTCGAAAAATAGCGGCAGAAATAAAGTCAGCGTGAAGATACCATCCTGATTGACTGGGGTGGTTTTTACATTTTTCTCAAAAAACGAGTAAACGATATAGAGAATGTGGTAAGATAACAATGGCTAGGAATCTTTAAAAATATAAGTTATGAAATCGCTTTCGATAAAAGGAGCAGTGAACCATGAAATATCGTTCTGCATTTGATATTATTGGTCCGGTGATGATCGGGCCATCAAGTTCGCATACAGCCGGTGCTGCAAGGATTGGCCGCGTCGCGCGCACACTGTTCGAAAAGCAACCGACAAAGGCCATCATCTCTTTGTACGGCTCTTTTGCTAAAACTTATAAAGGGCATGGAACCGACCTCGCACTCGTTGCCGGAATCATGGACTTTGATACATTTGATGAACGGATTCCTGACGCTTTAAAAATTGCAGAGCAGTCCGGACTCGAAGTGGAATTCATTAAGGAAGATGCCGTAACGGAGCATCCGAATACGGTAAAAATAAATTTGTTCGATGGACAGGGCAAGGAGCTTGAAATTGTTGGCATTTCCATTGGTGGCGGAACAATTGAGATCACAGAAATCAATTCGTTCAAGCTCAAGCTGTCCGGTGCCAACCCGACGATCCTCGTTGTCCATCATGATCGATTCGGGCTGATATCAGCGGTAACTTCCGTTTTGTCAAAGCATCAGATGAACATCGGCCATATGGAGGTTTCCCGAAAGGATAAGGGAGATATCGCGGTCATGGTGATCGAAATGGACCACAAACTTAAAGACGAAGTGTACGCAGAGTTAGCTGCCCTAGATGGAGTGGACCAAGTCATTCGTCTTGTTGATTAAATATGAGAAACATCAGGAGGGCAAGCCATGTTTCGTAATGTTGCGGAGCTTGTTGAATTAGCGGTAAAAAATCACGTGAAGATCGCCGAAATCATGATTCGGCAGGAAATAGAAGTTTCTGGCCGCAGCCGCAAGGAGATCATTGCCCAGATGGACAATAATCTGCAGGTCATGGAACGCGCCGTGGAAAGAGGTTTGGCTGGCGTTAAATCCCAGACCGGACTAACCGGCGGAGACGCGGTATTGTTGCAAAGCTATATTGCCAGAGGGAAGACGCTTGCCGGCAATCTATTATTGGATGCCGTCAGCAAAGCGGTCGCAACAAACGAAGTGAATGCAGCAATGGGCATGATCTGCGCGACACCAACCGCAGGATCAGCAGGCGTCGTGCCGGGGACACTTTTTGCCGTAAAAGAGAAATTGAACCCGACGCGCATGGAAATGATCGAGTATTTGTTCACGACTGCAGCATTTGGTTTTGTTGTAGCCAACAATGCCTCGATTTCCGGAGCGGCAGGCGGATGTCAGGCAGAAGTCGGATCCGCTGCTGGCATGGCTGCCGCTGCAATTGTTGAAATGGCAGGCGGGACACCGCAGCAATCATCTGAGGCTTTTGCGATAACGCTGAAAAATATGCTTGGATTAGTCTGTGACCCTGTTGCTGGACTGGTCGAAGTTCCATGCGTAAAAAGAAATGCGATGGGAGCTTCGAACGCAATTACGGCGGCCGACATGGCCTTAGCAGGAGTCACAAGCCGAATCCCATGCGATGAAGTCATTGGCGCGATGTACGCCATCGGCCAGACAATGCCATCCGCACTCCGGGAAACAGCAGAAGGCGGACTCGCAGCAACACCAACAGGCCGCCGGTTGGAGCAAGAAATCTTTGGGAAACCAAAGGGAAAACTGGTAGACTACTTGATTCAGAAATAGAACGAGAAAAGCCACCTAGGTGGCTTTTCTTTAATAGAAGGCATAATACTTCACCCTCAGATATGTCAAAAAAACAGGTGTATCTTGACGGCCTTCCGCCTTTCACCCACAAACCTGTCAAAAAAAGAGGGTTTCTTATAATATCAGAATTTATATGTTGCCCCTTTTTTGTGAAGCCGCAGCACAAACCATTTTTAGCTCTAGAACCCATCATTCTAAACGACAAAAAAATAGGCTAGCCTAGGTCCTATTTATCCCAATGGCAGCCCTTTCCACTAACCCCATAACAAACTGAACAAAAAACCGAGCACGGCAATTGCCCCAATGATCATTAGACCAAAAAACATCACCTCTATTTATAATATGCTTAAATACTATGACTATATTTGAAAAGATTCGGTAGTCTCGATCAGATGCTTGCACTTCACCCGTGTAAAACAGAAGCTTCATTTGTTACCAATTTTGCATACGATCTCCGTTCTGATTAAGTTCCGTCTCAA
This sequence comes from Mesobacillus subterraneus, assembly GCF_000934845.1. Taxonomy (GTDB): domain Bacteria; phylum Bacillota; class Bacilli; order Bacillales; family Cytobacillaceae; genus Mesobacillus; species Mesobacillus stamsii. Next base: position 29 of record NZ_JXIQ01000070.1, on the reverse strand, counting down.
GCAGGAGAAGGAAACGGCGAGTAGAAAGG
>NZ_JXIQ01000069.1 GCF_000934845.1 Mesobacillus subterraneus | reverse complement strand
AGTCGTTCTTTGACTTCATTGGCAGGACCGAAGCGACTCGAGGGGCTAGGCGCTGGAGCTGGACAATTCTCATAGAAATTCTATACTTTCTATTCTATAAGAAAAACCGAAACAGGCAAGAAGCTTTGTGACTTGCCTGTTTTTTACTGCCTTTTTCCATCTGCTTTTGGGTACTAATAGAGGGAGAAATATTTTTTAGGAACTTTCTTTTTTCTGTTGTTTTTTTTGCTATAATGGAAAAAGCTGAAAAAAGTGTCGAACTATGACCAGGCTTTTTTCGTACCTTTATGACATCAAAGCGCCGTAAAAATACGAAAAAAGCTTAAAAGATGATCGCAAATGCTATTTTTTCAGCGAGGAAGGAGAGGCCGACCATGTATGTTATGAAACAAAGCGGCTGGATAGAATTGATTTGCGGCAGCATGTTTTCCGGCAAGTCCGAAGAACTGATCCGCCGTGTGCGCAGGACGCAATTTGCCAAGCAAAAAATTGCCGTTTTTAAGCCTGCGATGGATAACCGCTACAGCGAAGAATCGGTTGTATCACACAACGGAACGGCAATTACTGCCAAGCCGATTGGCAAATCTACCGATATTTTTACTTTTATTAATCCTGATATCGACGTCATCGCCATTGATGAAGCGCAGTTTTTTGACAATGAAATTCTGGCGGTTGTCCAGCATCTCGCAGACAGCGGCTATCGTGTCATCGTTGCTGGTCTTGACCAGGATTTCCGCGGCGAGCCATTCGGCCAGATGCCTGCGTTGATGGCAGTCGCCGAAAATGTGACCAAGCTTCAGGCGGTATGTGCCATTTGCGGATCGCCAGCAAGCCGGACACAGCGTCTCATCAACGGGGAACCAGCTTCCTACGACGATCCGATCATTCTCGTCGGCGCAGCGGAAGCCTATGAGCCACGCTGCCGACATCACCACGAAGTGCCTAAATTCCCAAATGAGCTGAAAATCGAGAAAACGTCGGAAAGCTTATCCTAATATCCTCCTGATTTTGCAGGGGGATTTTTTATTTTTTACCTAAATTATGGGAAAATGAGAGATTATCCTTTATTTTGGTGGAATTATCTCCGATTGTGGGTGAAATATCCCCGATTATGGGGGAATTATCGCGGTTATTGTCCAAATATGGAGTTAGAATAAGAGATTCATTTTTCCAGTTACCGAGTTAGCCTGAAAATGTGCATGGATATCCCTCCAAAAGGGCAGAATAACCGCGGGAGGTGTGTTATTTTGAAAAAAATCCTCATATTTTTCTTATTTTTTGCCGTTTTGGGTTCCGGTTGTGCTCAGCATAATGCTGAATCGATTTATGACAAGGATGAAGATCGTGCAGGTACGGATATTAATCGGGAAAATGATGGAGTCCGCCGCGGAAATGGAAACCAGGATAATGGCATGACAATGACCGATCAGAATCCCAATTTGCTGAATACCGATAATCAAAACCGCCACAGTTTTTCCATGGATGTCCAAAAAGCGAAGGACGTCATCTCAGATGCTGGCTATGAACCCGGTTCGATCTGGATCAACGGCGGCGAGATGAACGTGACAGCACGGCTTCAAGGGCTGGTAACCCGAAAAGATCGCGAAGATGCCCAGAAAATCTTGCAAAACAGGCTAAGTAAAGCTTTGCCGCGCTACGATGTGAAAGTCAATATTGAGTAAACGCTAGACAGCATGTCCGCACTGGGCATGCTTTTTCATATTGATTTTGACTGATAGTAGCACCTATACTATAATTAAAATGTTATGCAATTTATGATTTAAAGGTTTAGGAAAATAGAGGTGATTGTCCGTGTTTGATCGTCTTCAATCAGTTGAGGATCGTTATGAAAGATTAAACGAACTATTAAGTGATTCGGAAATAGTAAAGGATGCTAACAAGCTGCGCGAATATTCTAAAGAGCAGTCGGATATTGAGAAAACGGTGATGGCTTACCGTGAATACAAAGAAGTAAAAGAGCAATTGACTGAGGCAAAGGCAATGCTCGAAGAAAAGCTGGATGCGGAAATGCGTGAAATGGTTAAAGAAGAAATCGCGGAGCTAGAGCCGCGTTTGGAAGAGCTTGAAGCCCATATTAAGATTCTTCTCGTCCCGAAGGATCCAAACGATGACAAGAACGTGATCATGGAAATCCGCGGCGCTGCGGGCGGCGATGAAGCGGCGCTGTTTGCTGGCGACCTTTACCGCATGTACAGCCGTTTTGCCGAATCTCAGGGCTGGAAAACAGAAATCATCGATGCCAACACGACTGGCGTAGGCGGATTCAAGGAAATCATCTTCATGATCAACGGAAAAGGCGCCTATTCCAAAATGAAGTTCGAAAATGGCGCGCACCGTGTCCAGCGAGTTCCGGAAACGGAATCAGGCGGCCGGATTCATACGTCAACAGCGACAGTTGCCTGCCTTCCAGAAGCGGAGGAAGTCGAAGTCGAGCTGCATGACAAGGACATTCGCTTTGACGCATTCGCATCCAGCGGTGCCGGCGGACAGTCTGTTAACACGACCATGTCAGCGGTTCGTCTGACTCATATTCCAACTGGAATCGTCGTATCATGCCAGGATGAAAAATCACAGCACAAAAACAAAGACAAGGCGATGAAGGTTCTTCGTGCCCGCGTCTATGACAAGTTCCAGCAGGAAGCACAGGCCGAGTACGACCAGGTTCGTAAATCTGCCGTTGGTACCGGAGACCGCTCTGAGCGCATCCGCACGTACAATTTCCCGCAAAATCGCGTGACAGACCACCGCATCGGCCTGACCATCCAAAAATTGGATCAAATTCTCCAGGGCAAGTTGGATGAGATCATCAATGCGTTAATTATGGAAGACCAATCGCAAAGGCTTGAGAGTGCGAACAATGACTAAACGCAAACTGTATGAAGCCCTCAACTGGGCTTCTTCTTTTTTAAAAGAACATCAGCGTGAAGAGTTCGCGGGGGAGCTATTGCTGCGTCATTATTCCGGCCTATCCCGCACTTCCATGCTGATGAACATGCGGGATGAATTGGACGGGGAAGTGTGGACGGAGTTTCAGGCAGCTGTAAAAAGGCATGGAGAAGGCGAACCGATCCAGTATATTATCGGCTTCGAGGAGTTTTACGGCCGCCGGTTTGAAGTGAATGAGCATGTGCTGATTCCAAGGCCTGAGACCGAAGAACTGGTTCAAGGCACGCTAAAGCGTCTCAACAGCCTTTTTCCGGAAAATAGAAAGATTGATCTTGTCGATGTCGGGACGGGGAGCGGAGCAATTTCCGTTACATTGAAACTGGAAAAACCAGAAATGACGGTGTCCGCTATGGACCTATCAGAGGATGCCCTCGAGGTAGCGCGGAGAAATGCGGACAAGCTTGGTGCGGACATGGAGTTTTTACATGGGGACTTGCTGCAGCCACTTATTTTACAAGGAAGAAAAGTCGATGCCGTCATCTCGAATCCGCCGTATATTCCAAATGCCGATCAGCAATGGATGTCAGACATCGTAACGGAACATGAGCCGCATCTGGCGCTGTTTGCGGGCGAAGATGGATTGGAACTGTATCGGCGTTTTATGGAGGAACTGCCGCTTGTGTTAAAAGCGAAGGCCTTGGTCGGCTTTGAAATCGGTGCTGGTCAGGGGGAAGCCGTCCGTGCGCTTCTCGAAAAAACGTTCCCACAAGCAACGGTTGAGGTTGTGCTGGATCTCAATGGCAAGGAACGCATGGTTTTTGCAGAACTGGACTCCTGAGGAAGGGGTCCGATTTTTTTTTCAAAATTACTAGTTTAAGAATCTAGCAAACTGTCCACACTGTGACTAGTGAAGGGACGGTGCTGGAAATGATGATGCAGAAATTAGCGGCTTCTATTTACATACTCTTATTATGTACAGGAACCATTTTAAGTTTATATACACCAAATACCGAGGTGACAGCCCAGGAGGCGACGGTCATTCCAAACGAAGCGATTCGGCTGAGAATCCTTGCGGAAAGTGACCTCGAAAAGGACCAGGAAATCAAGCGATTGGTTCGGGATGAAGTCAACAAGGAGATCACCAAATGGGTGGAGGACTTAACCTCCATTGATGCTGCAAGAGAAGTGATCAAATCCAAGCTGCCAGAAATCCAGAAAATCGCCGAACGGGTCGTCGCAACACAAGGTTCAACGCAAGCGGTAAAAACAGAATTTGACAAAGTTCCGTTTCCTACAAAACTTTATGGCCAGTTTCTCTATCCTGCAGGCGAATACGAGGCAATTCTCATCACCCTGGGTGAAGGCGAAGGTGCCAACTGGTGGTGCGTATTGTATCCGCCGCTATGCTTCCTTGATTTTTCAAATGGGGAAGCAACGAGCGAAGGCTTCGATGAAAGCAGCGACAAAGGCGATGTGAACGTCGATTCGGAGCAGAAGTCTGAAGAAGCAGACAACAAGAAGCGAAAAAAAGACCCAGTATATGAAGGCAACCAAGAAGAAGAAGTAGAAGTAACCTTCTTCCTAGTAGAAATTTGGAACAGGATATTTGGATAAAATAACCCCCTGCACAAAGAATGCAGGGGGTTGGTTGTTCATCCATTAGATATTTTGCGCAAATCTGTCATCCGGGATCTTGTTGAGCATGACATATAAAGTGACGGGCACAGATCCGGTGTTTTTATAGGCTAATTCTTCGCTGCCGTTCAAATGGACGGTTTCGTTGGCAGCTGCTGTTACTTCCTCGCCGTCAATCGTAAAGCTGCCTTCCCCCTGGATAGTTAAAATAAACACTTCAGTCCCGGGATGGGTGTGCTTTGGCAGCTCCTGGCCGGGCATGAAGTTTAGCAAGAATACGGTACTGTCGCCTTTTTTAAAAACAATTCGTTTCGTAAACCGTTCTTCGCTGAATTCCTGGTATGCTTGCAATGCTTGTTTTTCCATGAATATTCCTCCTTATTGGCGATTGATCATAATCGGCGCGATTTGGCGCAAGCGCTCGAACAAGGCGATTCCGCCCTCGGTTTCCAGCAAGCCTGTCTCGGCCAAAGTTTCCTCCATCAGCTTTAGCCATGCACGTGCCCGGCGTGGCGTAATTTCAAATAGCATATGCCTGGCCCTCATGTTTGGAGGTCCAAATTCCTCGCTATATATTGGACCGCCGCCGGTCAACTGTGTCAGAAACATCCACTGCTTCCTCTTGATTTCAGCCATATCTCCTTTAAACAACGGGCTCAGCTCATCGTTTTCATAAACTTTCGGATAAAAGGTATTGACAATGCTGCGGATCGACTCGTCCCCGCCAATTCTTTCATAGATTGATTTCATTTCCATTTCCATGACGTGCCCCCTTTTGAGAAAGGTTTTCATTTGCTTAAATTTAGTATAACCATGTAGGGAGAACGACATTGTGACTTAAATCACTCATTTTAGAATTTTTCGCTTTGTAAAGCTTTCAAAGAAATACTTGGAAAGGGAGGAAAAACGGCTATGAAAATTACCAATAATATTACATTTTTCAGACAGGCATATTACATTCCCGTGATTCTAGTTTCATGCGGAGCGATTGCGGATATTCAATATAGTGTAACACCAAATCATAGATTTCAAGGAGGATGATGAAAAATGGCTAACAACAATCGTAACAATAATAGCGATGATAAGATGTCTCGTGAGGAAAGAGGCCGCATGGGCGGAGAAGCAACAGCTGAGAACCATGGCAGCGACTTCTACCAGGAAATCGGCAAAAAAGGCGGCGAGGCAACAGCGGACAGCCACGATAAAGAATTCTACCAGGAAATCGGCAAAAAAGGCGGAGAAGCAACAGCCGAGAGCCACGATAGCGATTTCTACGGGGAAATCGGCAAAAAGGGTGGCGAGGCAACAGCAGACAGCCATGATAAGGACTTTTATCAGGAAATCGGCAAAAAAGGCGGCGAAGCGACCTCCGAGAACCATGACAGGAGCTTCTATAAAGAAATCGGTGAAAAAGGCGGCAATGCCCGCAACAATAACTAAACTAATTGCATAAAGTGAAACGAATGGAAAAAACACGGCAGCATCACATCGGTGATCACTGCCGTGTTTTTTTTACTAGGCAGAAGCAATCGGGTTATATCTTTTTTTAAACGGTTGTACCTGTGCATTCTATAGAATATGTTCTATTTTTTTTCATCCTCTCATATCCATTTAGTAGAATTCTAAAGTTTGAGGTGAAGGATATGACTTGGAAAATCAGAAATGCAAATAAAGAGGATTTGGCGAAGCTGGAGAGATTTTTGACGGAGGCTGGCGTAAGTTCGGAAGGGTTAGGGGACTATATTGAAAACTTTTCCTTAATCGAGGATCAGCAAGGGGAACTGGTAGCCTGCCTTGGTGTCGAAACTGTGGACAAGGCAGGCTTGCTGCGTTCTTTCGTCGTTTCACCGCAAGCTATCAAGCCGGATTTGATGTTTCTCTTTAAACGAGCAATCTTGACTGCAAAAAGCCAGCGGTTGGAGGAACTTTATCTCGTCACTAACAAGAGGAGCGCGATCCCTCTGTTTGACAGCCTTGGTTTTGAAATCGTAAACGAGGTTCCAGATTCTCTTCATGAAAGAAATCACCTTAATCAAGTGTTAACTGTGGATAACTCGACAATTATGAAAATAATTCTGTGAATAATAAATTCATCCACAAAGTTATCCACGGTTTCGATAAAATTATCCACAATTTGTGGATAAAAACTTGAGTTCTGTGAAATCTTCTTTTATACTTTCATAGAAATGCACGAGTAGAGCAAGAAACAAAAGGTGGATGTAAATGCAAACCAAAATTTGGACAGTGGATAAGAATGTGGATAATTTAATAACATATCCACAAATTAAAGAAGCAGCACAAAAATTGAAGCAAAATGAAGTCATTGCTTTTCCGACAGAAACCGTTTATGGCCTCGGCGGCAATGCGGAAAGCGATGAAGCCGTTTTGAAGATTTTCGAGGCAAAAGGAAGACCTGTGGATAACCCATTGATCATTCATATAGCCAATCGTGAACAGATTCACTCCTTTATAAAAGAAATCCCCGAGCAGGCATCGAGGTTAATGGATGCGTTCTGGCCCGGTCCGCTGACGATTATCCTTGAACAGAAAGCTGGGTCTCTTTCTGACAAAGCAACTGCCGGTTTAGCGACAGTCGCAGTCAGGATGCCGAATCATCCAGTTGCCTTGGCGCTCATCGAGGAAGCGGGCCTCCCGCTTGCAGCACCGAGTGCGAACTTGTCAGGAAAACCAAGTCCAACGACTGCTGCGCATGTGGCGGCCGATTTGATGGGCAGAGTTTCAGGAATAGTCGACGGCGGCGCCACTGGGATTGGCGTTGAATCTACAGTAGTCGATTGCACAAGTGAAATCCCTGTAATCCTGCGTCCTGGCGGGGTTACGAAAGAGCAGCTGGAGGAAGTAATCGGAGAAGTGTCCGCCGATCCAGCGCTGACCGACGATCGTCTAGCACCGAAATCACCAGGGATGAAATACCGTCATTATGCGCCGAATGCCGCTTTTTATCTCGTAGATGGATCAAGACAAGAAATCCAGCAGCTTGTAAAGGAAAAACGGAAAGAAGGCAAGCGAGTTGGCGTAATGACGACAATCGAAAACAAGCCATTTTATGACGCCGATGTTGTGCTTGCCTGTGGCGAAAGAGCCAGGCTTGAAACCGTCGCAGAAGCGCTCTATGATACGCTTCGCACCTTCAACCAAGCAGATGTGGATTTTATTTTTGGAGAAATATTCCCTGAACAAGGCGTCGGCCAAGCGATTATGAATCGCCTAGCAAAAGCATCGGGTTTGCCGATTCTAAACCAAAAAACATGATTTTGCTTCCGTGATCCATCACCTCCCATTTCCGTTCTTCTAATTCTTTTTGGACGTGCATATGCTGAAATAGCAAGTCCGAGGGGGGAAGACATGGCAGAATTGTTTACACTGATGCTGATGGGAATCGCATTGGGAATGGATGCATTTTCCATAGGTCTCGGAATGGGCATGTACAGGATGACGAAAGGGCATATATTTAAAATTGGCGTCACGATTGGCTTGTTCCATGTGTGGATGCCGCTGCTTGGGATGGTGGCCGGCAGATTTTTATCCGAGCAATTTGGAACGATTGCGGGGTACCTTGGCGGCTTGCTGCTCATCGTGCTCGGCATCCAGATGATCGCTGCAAGCTTCAAGGAGGAAGAAACAAGCCTTATTACGCCGGTTGGCAAAGGTTTATTGATTTTTGCCCTGTCGGTCAGCCTCGATAGTTTCTCTGTCGGGCTTACGCTAGGGATTTTTGGTGCGAAGACGCTGCTAGTATTAATTTGCTTTGGGGTCGCAGCAATGGTTCTGACATGGGCAGGCCTTCATGTCGGAAAAACAGTCCAAGGTTGGCTTGGTACATATAGTGAAGTTTTAGGAGGAAGCATTTTGCTCGCGTTTGGGCTGAAATTGCTTTTGCCAATATAAATACTCTGGCCATGTTGGTTTCTTTCCATTTTGCAAAAAATGAAAATGCGTTGAGTTTGTCTTATAATGGAGGAAAATCAACACTGGAGGGAAATGTATGGCGCGCGTCTTATTTGTCTGTACCGGAAATACTTGTCGTAGCCCGATGGCAGAAGCCATTTTAAAAAGCAAGCAGCTGCCCGGCGTCGAGGTGAAGTCAGCTGGAGTGTATGCCCCGAATGGCGCCGAGCTTTCCGTCAACGCGAAAATCGTGCTGGAGGAAAACGGGATCCGCCATGATCATCATTCCACAGCACTTACAAAGGAAATAATCGATTGGGCGAATGTGGTCTTGACTATGACTGGCAGCCATAAGGAACTGATTTTGAGCCAATACCCAGACGTGGCCGAGAAAACTTTTACATTGAAAGAATTTGCGGAGGAAAGCGGTAGCCTTGATGTAGCAGACCCATTTGGCGGAAATGAGCAAATTTATCAAAAGTCGTTTGAAGAAATTCAAAAAAGCATCGAAAGAATCATCGATAAAATCCGATAATACCCTTGAGAAAAGCTTTTTAAAACGATGAAAATTATTTTCAGGGGGTTTATCAGTGGATTCGAAACGAAGCTATAAAATGGGATTGCGAAAGAAATTGGTGATGCTGACGACGGTGTTGGCGATCATCACCTATTCGATCAGTGCATTTTTTATTTATTTTCTTTATCCATATGTCGAAAAGTTCTTCGGGATCCAGTCGGTCGTGTATACGGTGGTAGTGCTGATCCTTGGTATTTTATGGTCCGGATTGCTTGCGTATATGGCAGCAGGGATGATCATCAAGCCGTTGCAAAAACTTGAGCAATCTGCCATGAAGGCTGCACAAGGCGAGATTGGCGAGGATGCGGCAATCTCGGCATCGGATGACGAAATCCGTTCCCTGGGACTAGCTTTCAATAATATGCTCGCTAATCTGAGGGATATGGTCAGCCAAATTGATGAAAACTTCAAGGAAACAAATGAAAAAGTGGTCCGGATTACCGGCCAATCCGCAGCAGCGTCTGAGCAGGCAGCGATCATTTCTACGACCATCAAGGAAATTGCTGCGGGAGCAGACTCCTCGGCGCTATCGACCCGGACTACGGCACAATCTGTTAATGAAGTCATCCAGATCGCGGAAGATGTTCAGGAAAAAGCGCGGGTCTCTGAATCGATTTCTGTGGAAATGGTCAAAGACCTCCAGCAATCTAAGGATGCCATCCATTCTCTGATTACAGGGATTGAAAGGCTGGCCAATGATAATCGTGAATCGCTTGGAACGGTCAAACGCCTGGAAGAAAACGCAATAAAAGTCGAGCAAATCATCCAGCTAGTTGGCGATATCGCCGCGCAGACGAATTTGCTTGCGCTGAATGCATCGATTGAAGCAGCGCGCGCCGGTGAGCATGGCAAAGGCTTCGCGGTTGTTGCCGAAGAAGTGAGGAAGCTTGCTGACCAGAGTGCGGATGCAGTCCAAGGAATTTCAGGCTTGATCCAAAATATCCAGTTGGAGGTCCAGAACGTCGTCGGCCAAATCAGCAGACAGGTCGAGACGGCGGATGGGGAAGTGAAGAAAGGCGAGAAAACAAATCGGGTAATGGAGGAAATGACAGACACCATCAACGAGATGGCGGAAGCAATTCATGCAATTACCTCGCTGATCGGAACCCAAATGAAAACGATCGAGCACACTTCCACCCAGTCCCAGGAAATGGCCGCGATTGCCGAAGAAACGTCAACAGGAGCTTTGAATGTCGCCACAGCAGCACAGCAGCAGGCGGAAGTCATTGCCGAAGTAGAGCACCTGGCCGTTGAATTGCAAGCCCAGGCAGGAAAGTTGAAAAGCACCATCACGAAATTTTCATTATAATGAATGGTTGGACCACAGCTGGATGAAGCCTGTGGTTTTCTTTTTGCGATTGCCTTTATAATTGTAAGCGAATATGAGAAAATAACGGTAGAGTTCATCATCCCGCAAGTTGGGTCTATTGGAGGATTTTAAAAATGAAGATTGCAATTGCTTCAGACCATGGCGGAGTCCATATCCGCGAGGAAATTAAGAATTTGATGGATGAAATGAAGATTGAGTATGAAGATTTTGGCTGCGAGTGTGAAACTTCTGTGGACTACCCGGACTATGCGCTTCCAGTTGCGGAAAAAGTGGCAAACGGAGAATTTGATAAAGGAATTTTGATTTGTGGTACAGGCATTGGCATGAGCATCACGGCAAACAAGGTAAAGGGAATCCGCTGCGCGCTAGTGCATGATGTGTATAGCGCGAAGGCAACGCGTCAGCACAATAACAGCAATATACTGGCGATGGGGGAACGTGTCATCGGACCGGGCCTTGCGCGGGAGATTGCCGCTGTCTGGCTGACCGAGGAGTACGAAGGCGGTCGCCACGAAAACCGGATTGGCAAAATCAGCGAGTACGAAAAAAAGCAGTAGGAAGGAGGCGTTGACCCTGTCTATTCACCAGTGGGAAGCAGAATGGAACTCCATTCTTTCCGATTTTAACGAACAGGTACAGCTTAAAAAAGGCCAGATCCTGGTTGTCGGCTGCAGCACGAGTGAAATTATCGGCCAGCGGATTGGCACTGCCGGTACCGATGAAGTCGCGGCAATGGTTTTCAGGCAACTCCGTGAATTTCAAAAACAAACCGGGGTCCAGCTGGCGTTTCAATGCTGTGAGCATTTAAACCGGGCAATTGTTGTGGAGCGGGAAACGGCGGAACGAAAGCAGCTGGACGAAGTAACGGTGATCCCGGTGAGGACTGCAGGCGGGGCAATGGCTACCTATGCCTATCAAAATTTTTCCAGCCCTGTTGTCGTCGAATTCATCAAGGCAGACGCTGGCATCGACATTGGCGATACTTTCATTGGTATGCAGCTAAAGCATGTTGCCGTGCCGATCCGAGTACAGCAGAAAAGTCTCGGCCATGCGCATGTAACGCTGGCAAAAACAAGGCCGAAGCTGATCGGCGGCGCCCGAGCTGTATACGAACGAACAAGTGAAAATGAATCATGTTGATCGGTAAAAAGGGCAGAATCAGTCCAATGGTTCTGTTTTTTTAGCGTCTTCCTTTTCAATCAGCCTAAATTCAGCTAAAATGAGAATGAATTTTCTAATAATGAACAGCTATTAAGAGGGGGAACTTAAGTGAAGCACTTGTCACAACAGGACAACCAAGTTTACACAGCAATGCAGGATGAATTGAGGCGCCAACGTACAAAAATCGAATTGATTGCATCCGAGAACTTTGTCAGCGAAGCAGTCATGGAAGCGCAGGGATCTGTGCTGACGAATAAATATGCGGAAGGGTATCCCGGCCGCCGCTACTATGGCGGATGCGAGCATGTCGATGTAGTCGAAAATATTGCCCGCGACCGCGCGAAGGAAATCTTCGGTGCAGAGCATGCGAACGTCCAGCCGCATTCAGGTGCACAGGCAAATATGGCCGTTTATTTTACTGTCCTTGAACAAGGCGATACCGTCCTCGGAATGAATTTGTCGCACGGCGGCCACCTGACCCACGGGAGCCCGGTCAATTTTAGCGGCGTCCAGTATCACTTCGTCGAATATGGTGTCGATCAAGAGACGCAAACGATCGATTATGATGTCGTTCTGGAAAAAGCGCGCGAGCATAAGCCTAAGATGATCGTAGCCGGTGCAAGTGCCTATCCAAGAGCAATCGATTTCAAGCGTTTCCGGGAAATTGCCGATGAAGTCGGTGCGTATTTGATGGTGGACATGGCCCACATCGCCGGTTTGGTGGCAGCAGGCTTGCACCAGAATCCGGTTCCGTATGCTGATTTTGTTACCACAACTACCCACAAAACTCTTCGCGGACCGCGCGGCGGGATGATCCTTTGCAAAGAAGAATTCGCGAAAAAAATTGATAAGTCGATTTTTCCGGGAATTCAAGGTGGCCCGCTGATGCATGTCATCGCTGCCAAAGCAGTAGCGTTTGGCGAGGTGCTCCAAGATTCGTTTAAGGAATATGCCGAGAATATCATTTCCAATGCGAACCGGCTGGCGGAAGGCTTGAAAAACGAAGGCGTCGACCTTGTTTCCGGCGGAACGGATAATCATTTGCTTTTGGTTGATTTGCGCTCACTTGGTTTAACAGGAAAAGTAGCAGAAAAAGTGCTCGATGAAATCGGCATCACTGTCAACAAAAACACAATTCCATTCGATCCGGAAAGCCCATTCGTCACAAGCGGTATTAGGATTGGTACCGCTGCTGTCACAAGTCGCGGCTTCGGACACGAAGAAATGGACGAGATCGCCTCCCTGATCGTGTTCACCCTGAAAAATCATCAAGATGAAGCAAAACTAGAAGAAGCTCGCAAACGCGTCGAAAACCTGACAAGCAAGTTCACCCTTTACCCCGAGAGATAGATTGACACACTAGCGGCCCATCATGAAGAAGGGCCGTTTTTTTTAAAAAAGTTCAAGCAGTGAATCGGTAATTGCGGTTGCTTGTATAGAGGTTTTTCTGTAAAATGAAACGAAGTGTGATTTTACATAGAATCGTTAAAGGAGCGATACCCATGGCAAAAGTATACGTATTTGACCATCCGTTGATCCAGCATAAACTTACTTATATTCGTGAAAAAAGCACAGGCACAAAGGAATTTCGCGAGCTTGTAGATGAAGTCGCTACGCTGATGGCGTTCGAAATTACCCGTGATTTGCCGCTTGAGGAAATTGAAATTGAAACACCAGTCGAAAAGACAAAATCAAAAGTTCTTTCCGGCAAGAAGCTGGGAATTATTCCAATTTTACGCGCCGGGATCGGGATGGTAGACGGCATTCTGAAATTGATCCCAGCAGCAAAAGTCGGACATATCGGCTTATACCGCGATCCGAAAACTTTGAAGCCAGTTGAATACTATGTCAAGCTTCCTAGCGATGTCGAGGAGCGCGATTTCATCGTCGTTGATCCTATGCTTGCAACAGGCGGTTCAGCGATCGAGGCGATCAACTCGCTGAAAAATCGCGGTGCCAAGCATATTAAATTTATGTGTTTGATTGCGGCTCCAGAAGGCGTAGAAGCAGTCAAAGCAGCGCATCCTGACGTGGATATTTATATCGCTTCGCTCGACGAAAAGCTGAACGACCACGGCTATATCGTTCCAGGACTTGGAGACGCCGGAGATCGTCTATTTGGAACGAAATAAGGAGTGTTTATTGTGAATCAGCCTATTAAAGTAATGACCATTTTTGGGACACGCCCAGAAGCGATCAAAATGGCACCACTCGTCCTAGAACTGCAGAAACACCCTGACCAGTTTGAATCAATTGTAACGGTGACGGCCCAGCACCGGCAAATGCTCGACCAGGTGCTGACTATTTTTCATATCACGCCAGATCATGACCTAAACATCATGAAGGACCGCCAAACTTTGATTGATGTCACGACCCGCGGACTCGAGGGCCTGGATAAAATCATGAAGGATGTAAAGCCGGATATCGTTTTAGTGCATGGTGATACGACGACTACCTTTGTGGCAAGTCTTGCCGCTTACTACAATCAGATTGTCGTTGGCCATGTCGAAGCCGGGCTGAGGACGTGGAATAAATACTCCCCGTTCCCTGAGGAAATGAATCGCCAACTGACAGGCGTGATCGCAGACCTCCATTTTGCCCCGACTGCGAAATCAGCGGCAAACCTGCTGCAGGAAAACAAGCGGGAAGAAACTATTTTCGTCACGGGAAACACAGCCATCGATGCATTGAATACGACAGTAAAAGAAGCATATCAGCATGAAGTACTCGACAAGCTAGGCAATGACCGGCTCATTCTGATGACGGCGCACCGCCGCGAGAACCTTGGCGAGCCAATGCGCAATATGTTCCGTGCCATCAAACGAATCGTCGATGAGCAGAAGGATGTTCAGGTGGTGTATCCCGTTCACTTGAATCCGGTCGTTCGTGAGCTTGCAGATGAAGTGCTTGGCAATGACACGCGCATTCATCTGATCGAGCCGCTTGATGTTATTGATTTCCATAACTTTGCATCGCGCGCCTATCTAATCTTAACCGACTCAGGCGGTGTCCAGGAAGAAGCGCCGTCCCTCGGTGTACCCGTCCTCGTTCTCCGCGATACGACCGAGCGTCCGGAAGGAATCGAAGCAGGTACTTTGAAGCTCGCCGGGAACGAAGAACAGCCAATCTATCAGATGGCAACTGAATTGCTGACAAACCGTGAAGCCTATGAAAAAATGGCCAAAGCGTCCAATCCATATGGAGACGGACGCGCATCCGAACGAATCTGCGAAGCAATCCGTTTTTACTTTAACCAAACAGAAAAGCGCCCGAAACCATATAAATAAGCAACAAACAGAACACCTCTTTTAAAAAAGGGGTGTTTGTTTTTGGAGAATAACGACAAATGGAGATGAAAACGCCCGCATAAGGGTATCATTCCGCCAGAAAGATGCCCTTAAAGAGAAGGAAACACCAGCATAAGGGTATCATTCCGCAAGAAAGATGCCCTTATCGAGGAGAAAACGCCCGCATAAGGGTATCATTCCGCAAGAAAGATGCCCTTATCGAGGAGGGAATGCCCGCATAAGGGTATCATTCCGCACGAAAGATGCCCTTATGGAAGAGAAAACGCCCGCATAAGGGTATCATTCCGCTTAAATTGCACCGGAAATGAAGATAATTGCCCGCTCAAATTAGATAATGGAGCAAGAAATCGGGATAATTGCATAAACCTCCTTATTTTGGAAAAATGCCGCTGCATAATACTGGCTGTAAATTGACACGATAACGGAAAAAGGGGGGATCTGTCTTGCCAAAGCGTTCATACCTGTTACTTTTTCCAGTCTTGCTGCTCCTTGCTGCCTTCCAGCCACAAAAGCTGCAGCATCCGCCGATACCGCGTGAAGATCCCCATACTGAAAAAATCGCCATTGTGCTAACGGAGCAGCCGGTGGAGGAACAGCACGTCAAAAAGGAACTGGAAAAGTTCAAAAATACAAAACTTCGACATGTGTTCACACAGGCAATCAATGGCTATTCGGTTCAAGGGCCAGCTTCGGAGCTGAAGCAGCTGGAGGAAACGGAAGCAGTAAAATTTGTGTCCGAAGTCCATACATACAAAGTGGAGAATGCGGGACATCTCCAGCCGAAGCGCTATCAGTCCAGTTCAAGCTTCATTGATAACTTTGAACTGATCGGAACAGAAGCGGTTCACGGCCTGCTTGATGAAAAAGGGAACCACCTGACGGGGAAGGGAATTACCATTGGAGTGATCGACACGGGAATCGATTACGAGCACCCAGACTTAAGAAGAAGTTATGCCGGCGGTCACGACCTCGTGGATGGCGATAACGATCCGATGGAAACGAATGGTTTCGGATTCAAGAACACTCTTCATGGCACGCATGTGGCTGGCGTGATTGCGGCGAACGGAAGGATGAGGGGGATGGCGCCCGAGGCAAAAATAGTAGCCTACAGAGCGCTCGGACCAGGCGGAAGCGGAACGACCGAGCAGGTGCTTGCAGCGATTGATGAAGCAATCAATGATCAGGTGGACATACTGAACCTTTCGCTAGGCAATGATGTCAATGGTCCAGACTTGCCGATCAGCCTCGCCATAAACAAAGCGGTGGACTCGGGAATTGTCGCAGTCACTTCTTCGGGAAATTCAGGGCCAAATCGCTGGACAGTCGGATCGCCGGGAACCGCCTCGAAAGCAATCTCCGTTGGTGCTTCCACACCCCCGATGCAGATCCCCTACATCAACAGTCCAGGAACGATGGGAAAAATCAGACTTGAGTTGCTACAAGGTTCGGATAATTGGAGAATTACCCAGAGTGAGCACCTCGTTTTTGCCGGACTCGGCAGAAAATCAGACATGACGGACGTTCAAGGCAAACTCGTTCTAGTCGAGCGGGGCACGTTAACTTTTACCGAAAAAGCGAAGAATGCCCTCGAAGCTGGCGCGATTGGCGTGATGATCTACAACAATACAAATGGTACTTTTTTCGGCAACCTGGAAGAAACGATGCCGATCCCAGTTGCCGCAATCAGCAAAGAAGCGGGTTTGGCTTTGAAGCAGCAGCTGAAAAACAAGTCGATGCTGATCCGCATCCATTTAATAGAAGAAACAGATATCCTTGCAGACTTCAGTTCCCGCGGTCCAGTAACATCCACATGGGAAATCAAGCCGGATATCGTGGCGCCCGGGGTTGCGATCAACAGCACCATTCCCGGAGGCTATTTGTCGCTACAGGGAACGAGCATGGCTGCGCCCCATATTGCCGGGGCAGCAGCGCTCATCAAGCAGGCGCACCCCGATTGGACTCCTGCTGAAATCAAGGCGGCAATCATGAACACTGCCAAGGACATCAAGGATCATTCTGAAAAATCATACCGGACTTTTGAACAAGGGGCAGGCCGGATCCAAACAGAAGCGGCAATTGAGACCGACAGCCTGGTCATTCCCGGCTCGCTGCAATTTGGCCAATTCCAGCTGAGCGATAACCTGCATCGCCACAGCGCTAAATTAACAGTGAAAAATACCGGATCCTCGCGAAATTCCTATGCCTTCTCCATTCCGAAAATGCAAAAAGGAATCGAATGGGAGCTGCCGCTGAGCTTTTCGCTCAAACCAGGTGAAAGCAAAGAAGTCGAGCTGGCGATGAAGGTCACTCCTGAGTTGCTGGATGACAAAGTCAAGGACGGCACCCTAGTGCTGGATGACGGTACACATCCGATCCGCATTCCATATTTGTATGTCCTCGAGGAACCAGATTACCCGCGGGTGATGGGCTTCGGTTTCGCTCCGGCCGACACAGGGAACGGTTACCGGTACGAAGTATATCTCCCCGGTGGAGCGGATGAATTTGGAATTGCCCTTTTTGATCCCGACCATTTTCGTTTTCTCGGATTTCTTGATTGGGGAAGGGAGCTAAAAAAGGGGATGGTCACGAAAGAGCTCCCGCTGGAAAAATTACCAGAGGATGGCGTGTATTTGGCAAAGGTATTTGCGAAGAAAGCTGGCCGCGAAAACATGATCGAAACGATGCTCTATATTGACAAAGCTTCTTTTGAAAATCGGCCCAGAAAAAGATAAAACACTATGCTGAGCATGGTGTTTTTCTGGTATAATACTATATACTGAAATGGCGTTCTCCGTGAACACTTTGTGAATTTTTTCACCCTAATTGATTGACATTGATATATGCCTATTGTATGCTTACAAAGGGCATAAATGAGAAGGTTTTCAATGTTGATATGCAAGCTTTTTATGTTAAAAATATTGTTTACTAGTCACTAACAAATCTCCTTAAAGTTCCATTCTCAAAAGTGAGGATGCGTTTTTTATGCGCCACCCTTTTCAAGCGATGGCACTCATGTCCGCTATTCTATCGCAATTGGTAGGCTCCATTTTAATTGGCATATTTTCCGGAAGATGGCTGGACCGAACCTTTGGTACAGAACCGCTTTTTTTACTACTCGGAGTGCTGATTGGACTTTCGGCAGGGGTGTTTGCCATGCTTCGCCTCATCCAACACTTCTTTTCGGGAGACTAACAATTAATGGAAATCAAGGACTTGTTTACTCGCCAGCGCAAATACATACTTACTTTGTTGGCTGTCTATGTTCTTGGGTATGGCTTTACAAGCAATCAATCCGTTTTTGCAGGATTGATTTTCGGTACAAGTCTGAGCCTGTTTAATATATGGCTGCTTGCGAGGAAAATGAACAGCTTCGGGGATTCGGTGGTACAGGGGAAAAAGGTCCGTTCGCTCGGCTCAATGTCGAGGCTTGCGACCGGTGCGCTTGCTGTAATCGTCGCAATGGAATACCCGGATCGCATTAACCTTGTATTTACGGTTTTGGGATTAATGACAGCCTATATTGTCATTATGATAGATTTTTTTGTCCAGTCTTATCAATCACGTAACTAGCGGGGAAGAGAGGTGAATAATTGATGCATCATGAAGCTCCATTAATAGACATATTTGGGCTTACTTTTAACTTAGCAAATATGCTGATGATTACAGTAGCAAGCGCGATCGTACTCATCATTGCTGTTCTTTCCACTCGCAGGCTTGCGATGAAACCGACAGGAATCCAGAACTTCATGGAATGGATTATGGATTTCGTCAAGGGAATCATCAACAGCACGATGGACTGGAAGGACGGGGGAAGGTTCCATGTACTAGGCATTACATTGCTAATGTATGTGTTTGTAGCCAATATGCTGGGACTGCCGTTCTCTGTGTCTTACAACGGAGAGCTATGGTGGAAATCTCCGACAGCTGATCCAGTCATCACACTGACACTTGCAGTCATGGTGGTAGGTCTTTCCCATTACTATGCCGTCAAGCTGAAAGGCACTGCCGAATACGGCAAAGAATTCTTTAAGCCGTTTTGGTTCATGTTTCCGATCAAGATTATTGAAGAGTTTGCAAATACGCTCACGCTCGGTCTTCGTCTTTACGGCAACATTTACGCGGGTGAAATCCTGCTGGGACTGCTTGCAGCCAGCCTCGCAACCGGAGTTGGCGGACACTTGGCCGCAGCACTGCCGATGCTTGTATGGCAAGGTTTCTCCGTTTTCGTAGGCGCCATCCAGGCGTTTATCTTCACCATGTTAACAATGGTTTATCTCTCTCATAAAGTGAGCAATGACCATTAATATAAACTGTTCATTTAATGGACAAAACAATAAAAACATTTTTTCATATATTAAAGGAGGAAATTTATAATGGGTCTTATAGCAGCAGCAATCGCAATCGGTTTAGCAGCACTAGGTGCAGGTATTGGTAACGGTTTGATCGTATCACGTACAGTAGAAGGAATTGCCCGTCAGCCAGAAGCTCGCGGTATGCTTCAAACTACTATGTTCATCGGGGTTGCGTTAGTTGAAGCGATTCCTATCATCGCGGTCGTTATCGCGTTCATGGTTATTGGTGGTTAATACATTATAAGAATGTAAGATGGCGAAGATCATTCCGCGCGAACCTTCGCCATTCTACTATGTAGACTTTTGGCACCATTTAACCTGAAAAATCGAAATGCAAGCAATCGTATAAAAAAAAGGCAAGCCCGGAGTTTGAAACTTGGCAGCCTTATGCGTCGGCTTTTAGCTGAAATAACGCATGTTGGACCTTTAACCACGGTACAACGTTTGAAGGGAGTGAATCGAGGGTGTTAACAATGAATTTTGTATTGGGAGCGGCAACCGGCCTTAACACAGGCGATATTTTGTTCCAGCTTGTTATGTTCCTTATTTTGTTAGCATTGCTTAAGAAGTTCGCTTGGGGTCCGTTGATGGGCATCATGAAGGAACGGGAAGAGCATATTGCTGGCGAAATCGGGACTGCAGAGAAAACACGTGCGGAAGCACAGAAACTTTTGCAAGAACAGCGTGACATGCTGAAGCAGGCACGCACAGAAGCACAGGGCTTAATTGAAAATGCAAAGAAACAGGGCGATCTTCAGCGCGAGGAAATCATCACACTGGCACGCACTGAATCGGAAAGAATCAAGGTATCTGCGAAGCTTGAAATCGAGCAGCAGAAGGAGCAGGCTGTTGCGGCAATCCGCGAGCAAGTTGCTTCCCTTTCTGTCTTGATCGCTTCTAAAGTAATCGAGAAAGAAATCTCGGAAGCAGACCAGGAAAAACTCATCAATGAATACATTCAAGAGGCGGGGAATGCCCGATGAGCAACACGACTGTAGCAAAGCGTTATGCCCTGGCACTTTTTCAACTCGCTTCTGAAAAGCAGTCTCTTCCACAGGTGGAAGAAGAACTGCGCACAGTAAAAGAAGTGGCTGTGAACAATCCGCAGTTGACTGCGTTTTTAAAATCTCCGAAGCTTCCGAATGAGAAGAAGAAAGAGGTTTTAAAGACTGCTTTTGGATCAGTGAGCACCTATGTCCTAAATACTCTGATGATCTTGGTTGACCGCCACCGTGCCGACCAGATCGCAGACGTTGCTGACCAGTTTATCGCCCTTGCCAATGAGGCAAAGGGCGTCGCTGAAGCGAAGGTTTATAGTATACAGCCTTTAACGCAAGAGCAGGCGGAAGCCATTTCTGCTTCGTTTGCGCCTCAGGTTGGCAAAAGGTCCCTTCTAATTGAAAACATTGTAGATTCCAATTTGCTTGGAGGCGTCAAGCTTCGGATTGGGAATCGGATTTTTGACGGCAGCTTGCGAGGCAAGCTAGACCGGTTAGAACGTAAATTGTTAGGCTAAGATTCGTAGATAGGGGTGAAACTCATGAGCATCAAAGCGGAAGAAATCAGTGCGCTGATAAAATCGCAAATCGAAAATTATCAGTCGGAAATTCAAGTGAGTGATGTGGGTACAGTTATCAGTGTTGGTGACGGTATCGCCCGTGCTCATGGCCTCGACAATGTCATGGCTGGAGAACTTGTTGAATTTTCAAACGGCGTTATGGGTATGGCACAAAACCTGGAAGAAAATAACGTTGGTATCATTATTCTTGGACCTTACACGGAAATCCGCGAAGGGGACGAGGTACGCCGAACTGGTCGAATCATGGAGGTTCCTGTAGGGGAACAGCTAATCGGCCGCGTCGTAAATCCACTTGGACAGCCAGTCGATGGCATGGGTCCAATCAACACAACAAAAACTCGTCCAATCGAGTATGCAGCACCAGGCGTTATGGCTCGTAAATCCGTTCATGAGCCGTTGCAAACTGGGATCAAGGCGATCGACGCACTTGTACCAATCGGCCGCGGACAGCGGGAATTGATCATCGGTGACCGCCAGACTGGGAAAACATCGGTAGCGATTGATACGATCCTTAACCAAAAAGGCCAGGACATGATCTGTATTTACGTAGCAATCGGCCAGAAGGAATCAACCGTACGAAATGCAGTTGAAACTCTCCGCAAACACGGCGCGTTAGAATATTCTATCGTTGTTACAGCATCTGCATCCCAGCCGGCACCACTTCTATACTTAGCTCCTTACGCTGGTGTCACAATGGGAGAAGAATTCATGTACAATGGCAAGCATGTGCTTGTCGTATATGATGATCTTTCTAAACAAGCGGCAGCATACCGTGAACTTTCTTTGCTGCTTCGCCGTCCTCCAGGCCGTGAAGCTTACCCAGGGGATGTATTCTACTTGCACTCTCGCTTGCTAGAGCGTGCTGCTAAGTTGAGCGACGCGGAAGGCGCAGGTTCTATCACCGCACTTCCGTTCATTGAAACACAAGCGGGCGACGTTTCTGCTTACATTCCAACGAACGTTATCTCGATCACAGACGGACAGATCTTCTTGCAGTCTGACCTATTCTTCTCTGGCGTACGTCCAGCGATCAACGCAGGTCTTTCCGTATCCCGTGTCGGTGGATCCGCTCAAATCAAAGCGATGAAGAAGGTATCTGGTACACTGCGTCTGGACCTTGCATCTTACCGTGAATTGGAAGCATTTTCCCAGTTTGGTTCTGATCTTGACAAAGCAACTCAAGCAAAATTGAACCGCGGTGCCCGTACAGTAGAAGTTCTAAAACAAGATCTTAACAAGCCGCTTGCTGTTGAAAAGCAAGTTGCGATCCTATATGCACTGACTCGCGGCTTCCTTGACGATATTCCATTAGAGGATATTCGCCGCTTCGAAGCTGAACTGCTTTCCTGGTTAGACCACAACCATACAGAAGTGTTAGAACATATCCGTACGACGAAGGAACTGCCTTCAGACGACGATATGACTGCTGCACTGAACGCCTTCAAAAAGACGTTTGCAGTATCTGAGTAATAAGAAAAGCTAAAAGCGCCTCGAGGGTTAGCAGTCGCAGCTAGACAAGCGACCTCTACGGTCTAGGAGCTGTAGCTGGACATGTAGGCAGAGTCAGCATCGTTGCTGGCCCTGCCTGACCTTGGACTAACAATCTTTTGTAAAAGGGTGGTGAGAACCGAAATGGCATCTTTACGCGATATAAAAAACCGTATTACTTCGACTAAAAAGACGAGCCAGATTACCAAGGCAATGGAAATGGTATCCGCCGCTAAATGGAACCGTGGGGTCATGAACGCGAAAGCATTCGTTCCTTACATGGAAAAAATCCAGGAAGTGACTGCCTCAATCGCAATGGGCAGCAAGGATTCCAACCACCCAATGCTGACGAACCGTCCAGTCAAGAAGACGGGGTATTTAGTGATTACCTCTGATCGCGGACTAGCTGGGGCTTATAATAGCAACGTCCTGCGCCAGTTGCATCAGACAATCAAGAAACGCCATCAATCAAATGACGAGTTTGCGATCATTGCGATCGGCCGTGTTGGCCGTGACTTTTTCCAGAGCCGCGGCATGAACGTTGTCCTTGACATCGTTGGCATCGCTGACCAGCCATCCTTCGCAGAAATCCAGGATATCGCCAGCAATACAGTTGGCATGTTCTCGGACGGAACTTTGGATGAATTGTATATTTATTATAGTCATTACCTCAGCGCAATCGCGCAAGAGGTAACCGAAAAGAAATTGCTTCCGTTAACCGACTTTGGCGCAGGCTCAACAAAGCTTACTTCTTATGAATTTGAGCCAAACGCTGAGGAGATCCTGGAAGTTCTCTTGCCGCAATACGCAGAAAGCTTGATTTACGGGGCACTGCTTGACAGCAAAGCAAGTGAACACGCTGCTCGTATGACCGCCATGAGAAACGCAACAGACAACGCGAAAGAGCTGATCAATTCGCTCAGCTTGAGCTACAACCGCGCGCGTCAAGCTGCGATTACGCAGGAGATCACCGAAATCGTCGGCGGAGCTGCAGCGCTCGAATAGTTTACCAAATGAAGTTCGGGGATGTGGCTGACTGCCGCATCCCATCATGATGTATATCTTTCAACTAGTACGATAGGAGGGAACAAGATGAACAAAGGACGAGTTCTCCAGGTTATGGGTCCGGTTGTTGACGTTAAGTTTGAAAGCGGCCATCTTCCAGAGATCTATAACGCTTTGAAAATTGTAACCAGCGATGCGGATGTGAACATGGACCTGACGCTTGAAGTAGCCCTTCACTTAGGTGATGACACAGTTCGTACCATTGCGATGTCTTCCACTGATGGCTTAAAGCGTGGCGTGGAAGCTGTAGACACAGGTACAGCAATCTCCGTTCCAGTTGGCGATGTCACACTAGGACGTGTATTCAATGTATTGGGAGAGTCAATTGACCTTGATGCTCCACTTCCTGCTGATGCCCGCCGCGATTCCATCCACAGGGAAGCTCCAACATTTGATCAGCTTTCGACAGAGGTGGAAATCCTTGAAACCGGGATTAAGGTAGTTGACTTGCTTGCTCCGTACATCAAGGGAGGCAAGATCGGATTATTCGGTGGTGCCGGAGTAGGGAAAACCGTTCTAATCCAGGAATTGATCAACAATATTGCTCAGGAACACAGCGGAATCTCTGTATTCGCAGGTGTTGGGGAGCGTACGCGTGAAGGAAATGACCTTTACCACGAAATGACCGATTCTGGCGTTATCAAGCAAACAGCAATGGTATTCGGCCAGATGAACGAGCCGCCAGGAGCACGTATGCGCGTTGCCCTGACTGGTTTGACAATGGCTGAATATTTCCGCGATGAGCAAGGACAGGACGTTCTTTTCTTCATGGATAATATCTTCCGTTTCACGCAAGCAGGTTCTGAGGTTTCCGCGCTGCTTGGCCGTATGCCATCTGCAGTAGGTTACCAGCCGACGCTTGCAACTGAAATGGGCAGATTGCAAGAACGTATTACGTCTACAAATGTTGGTTCTGTTACTTCGATCCAAGCGATCTACGTGCCAGCCGATGACTATACAGACCCGGCACCGGCGACAACTTTCGCCCACTTGGATGCAACAACGAACTTGGAGCGTAAGCTTTCTGAAATGGGTATTTACCCTGCGGTGGATCCGCTTGCTTCGACTTCCAGAGCATTGACACCTGAAATTGTTGGCGAAGAACACTACTCAGTCGCTCGTCGTGTACAGCAAACATTGCAGCGTTACAGGGAACTGCAGGACATCATTGCGATCCTTGGTATGGATGAACTCTCGGACGAAGATAAGCTGATTGTACACCGTGCTCGCCGCATCCAGTTCTTCCTGTCACAAAACTTCCACGTAGCCGAACAGTTTACAGGACAAAAAGGTTCTTACGTGCCAGTTAAAGAAACAGTTAAAGGATTCGCAGAAATCCTTGACGGCAAATATGACCACCTTCCAGAAGATGCATTCCGCCTAGTAGGCCGAATCGAAGAAGTTATCGAGAATGCAAAACGTATGGGTGTAGAGGTCTAATAACGGACCAGGAGGGTAAAAAATGAAGACGATTAAAGTCAGTGTTGTTACTCCCGATGGGCCGGTGTATGAATCAGATGTTGAAATGGTAAGCACAAAAGCAAGCACAGGCGAGCTTGGAATCTTGCCAGGACACATTCCTATGGTTGCACCGCTACAAATTGGCGCTGTCCGTTTGAAAAATGGCAGCAAGTACGAGTTTATTGCAGTCAGCGGCGGCTTCCTTGAAGTCCGCCCACAGCAGGTGAATATCCTTGCTCAATCTGCAGAAATATCATCTGAAATCGATTTGGAACGTGCCTTAAGAGCAAAAGAACGCGCCGAAAAGCGCCTGCATGAAAGAAGGCAGGAGACCCACGACTTCAAGCGCGCAGAACTTGCGCTTCAGCGTGCGATCAACCGTATTTCCGTTGCAGAACGCAAAATTTAATCACAAACACTCTCCGGCGCTGCCGGGGCCACTGAAAATCTACCGATTTTTTAGATTTTCTTAAGAACCAAACGGAAAAAGCCGATCCAATTCCATGTTTTTTGGAATTGGATCGGCTTTTTTGTTGTTGCTCTGTAAGTTTTAGACTTCTTTTTAAATTGACTGTTAATAGTACTAGGTTGATTGGAACGGAAGGTGCGTAGACTCCTGCGGGATCAGCGGGACAGGTAGAGACCCCGCAGGCGCTTTAGCGCTGAGGAGGCTCACCGCACGCCCCGCGGAAAGCGAAGCATCCTGGAGTGGAAATCAACCGGCCAATTTACCAAGGCTGTCCTTGTAAGCACTTTTTCAGTGGCCTCGCGCTGCCGGGAGGGTTTTTTTTTGGTTTTTTAAATAATTACCAAATACAGGAGCGAATTCCGTTTCGCTAGAAAAAGTCCACAATTCTGCCATAAACTTCGACCCCCCAATTAGTGCCATTTGTTGATAAACGTCACTGACAACTTAATCCAAAACGTATTTAATATAGAATGTAACGATTGTTAGCAGGAACAGCGCGTGCTCAGGGAGGCTGCACCCTCCAAACTGGCAGGCGCTGGGTCAAAAGAGTACGAATATAATGCCAACAAAACAACTATGTATGAAAGGAGACCCAATGTCCGCCGGGTCACTTAAAATGCTATTTTTCTATCAAAAAAGACTTGGAAGAAGGTTGCCAGATTATTCAAACCTTTGTCGACACTCTATGGCAACAATGGTATAATTGTTATCGGTTACAAGTTAAAAAATAAGAAACTTTACAACATTGGAGGGATGGGCATGGAACAATTGAATCTATATCAAAATAACTATTTGATAGTCTTTGTGTTCCTATGTCTCGGGGTATTGCTTCCGATCGTCGCTCTGTTTGCGGCTAAGCTTTTGCGGCCAAAATACAAGCAGGACGAGCGGAAATACACCACCTACGAGAGCGGGATGGAACCGTTCAGCGACGCTCGGGTCCAGTTTAATGTCCGTTATTATGTGTTTGCCCTTATGTTCGTTATTTTTGATGTAGAGACAGTGTTTTTGTATCCATGGGCTGTCGCCTATGAAAAGCTGGGGATCTTCGCATTGATCGAAATGCTGATTTTCGTCGTCATGCTTCTGATCGGACTCATCTACGCATGGAAAAAGAAGGTGCTAAAATGGATTTAAAATTGGATGATTTCTCACCGGAAGAAGTCACAGAACTCGAAAGAAATGTATTCGTAACAACGCTTGAGCAGGTAAAAGGCTGGGCGCGCAGCAACTCCATGTGGCCGATGACATTCGGACTTGCCTGCTGTGCGATCGAAATGATGGCATCCAGCTCAGCACACTATGACTTGGATCGTTTTGGAACATTTTACCGCAATTCACCGCGTCAGTCTGATGTAATGATTGTATCTGGAACCGTAACGAAGAAGATGGCTCCGACTGTTCGCAGATTGTATGACCAGCTGGCAGAACCAAAGTGGGTGATCGCTATGGGTTCATGCGCAACAGCAGGCGGTCCCTATGTAAAATCGTACTCCGTTGTAAAGGGAGTCGATCAGATTGTACCGGTCGATGTTTACATACCGGGTTGCCCACCGAATCCAGCCGCGCTAATTTACGGAATCAATAAATTGAAAGAGAAAATCCGTTATGAGGCGAAAACCGGGAAGAGGGTGATCTAACCGATGAGCGGGGAAAAGGATTTAGAGCAGATCAAAAAAGAAGCAGCCCAAAAGGCGAAGGAGCTTGCCAAGCAGCGTCAAGCTGCCAAACAAGCGGGGGAAGGCAATGACCAAAAAGCAGCTGAACCCGAAGTCAACGATGCCCAACCAAAGAACGCTGAACCCGAAGTAAAGGAAACCGAACCAAAAGCGGAAGCACCTGCGGGTGACGAAGCCGACCTTGCGAAAAAGAAGGCAGCCGCAGCCGCGAAAGCAAAGGCAGCCGCACTGGCAAAAAAGACAGCGACTGACCAGTCAGAGAAAAGCGCTGAAGCGCCAGCAGCAACTGAACCATCACCAACTGAAGATGCTTCATCAGGAGACGATGACCTGGCGAAGAAGAAAGCCGCAGCAGTAGCGAAGGCAAAGGCTGCAGCGGCAGCGAAACGAAAGGCACAGGCAGACGCAGCTGGGGAAG
>NZ_JXIQ01000068.1 GCF_000934845.1 Mesobacillus subterraneus | reverse complement strand
AGGGGAAACAGCGGATGACGGTCACATAAAAGGGAAACATGTGCCCGTGAAAAGGGGAAACAGCGGTTCACGGTCATAAGAAAACATTTTTTCCTATATACTAAAATTTAGACAAGAAGGGAGGATAAATAGATTGTTAAATAGAATTTTTTAGTATAAAAATATTAAATATTATTTTTATATTTCAAAGACGAGGAGGAAAAGATATGGAAAGAAAATTAGTAGCTGCTTTAACTATCATTGTTTTAATAGTTTTAAGTCTGCTTGCTTTCATGTTTTCCAATTCGTCTGGAGACACAGTTAGCAATGAGAGTGAGAATAGCATGGAAGGTATCATAGCACAAATAAAAGACGGGCAAATATTGCTCGTGCGTGGACTAACAAGTGAGGAAATTAATGAATTATTGTCTGAACAAGAAATAATAACAAGAGCTGAAAGTGCAACTTACTTCGAGTTAACACAAGATCAGCAAGTTGATAATTTAAAGATTGGAATGGCAGTAAGGGTTTGGTATGAAAATTTAGATACTTCAAATCCAGCTTACGGAGTTAGCAAGAAAGTAGAGATTTTAGATTAATTATTACTTAATTATCTTGAGGAGGAGACAAGTTGATAAATAATAGTCTTATAAAATTTTTATTTATATTAACAATAATAGTTTCTGTTTTTTTAATTGGAAACTCAACGTTAGCTTCGACAGAAAAAGTGCCGAATTTTTCGGAACAAATAGAATTTAGAAAAGAGTTTGGCTTAGAAGCTAATCATACAAAAGTGGAATTATTGAACCTAGAAGGAAAACTCCTTCAGAATAGTAAGTTTCAAGTCCCTTTAACAATTGAAGAAGAAGAAGAACTAGAAAAAAGATTTGCATTACAAAATGAAGAAGTCCCTAAAGTAAAAAAGTTCCTTGATGATAAATAAGGAACCGGAAGTCATAAGAAAACAAAAAGCCCAGATTTCTCTGAGCTTTTAGTCGATTCTATTCGTCACTCAATCGCTTGCCTGCGACGGCGTAGTGGTTTTTTGACATTTCCTCGATGAACACAACGACTTTCTCTTTAGGAGCGCCTGTTGTTTCGCTGACTGCATCCGTTACTTTTTCAACTAACGCTTTCTTTTGGTCCTCTGTGCGGCCTTCGATCATTTTTACTGTTACGTATGGCATTTGGTTGCCTCCTTAAAATTGAAAATTGGTGAAGCTAATCTGAGTTTTTCATAATTCGCTAAAATTAGCAAGTCAGAAGCAAGTTAGTCTTTTTCCCTTTCATGCGAGAATCGGTTATACTTTATGAAAAAGACAATAAAAGGGGATTGGGTTGTGTTTTTTTATTATTCATTGGCAGAAATTCCGTATGTGGCTGTGGCATTGGTGGTGGCGTTTGCGGTCCATGAATTTTCGCATGCGTGGGTCGCTTATAAGTTCGGAGATCCGACTGCACAGCGACAGGGACGGTTGACGCTGAATCCGATCAACCATCTCGATCCGTTGGGGACCATCTTGATTTTTATCGCTGGTTTCGGCTGGGCAAGGCCGGTTCCGGTCAATCGCTTCATGTTTAAGAATCCAAGGCTTGCCGGTGTGCTTGTATCAGTTGCTGGGCCAGTCAGTAATTTGATCCTCGTGTTCCTCGCAGTTGCGATCTGGTATATATTTGTCACACTTGGCTTGGCACAGGGGGTACCATCGTTTTTTCTCGATTTCCTCAATATTTTTATCGGGCTGAATGCGATGCTGTTCGTTTTTAATCTGCTGCCGTTCCCGCCGCTTGACGGTTATCGGATCATTGAGGATTTGGCACCTCCCAATATCCGGGCAAAAATGACCCAATATGAAGCATATGGTTCAATTATTTTCTTGATCCTTGTGATCACGCCCCTTGACCGATATACAATTCAGCCGGTTTTTCAATACTTGATTCCGGCAGTGACCAATGGAATATCCAATCTGTTTTTCTAGGAGGTTTTTTTCATGGAAGAAAAAAAGGGAAAGAATATTGGTTTTCATATCATTAAAAATGACCCGATGGATGACCATAAGGGTTTTGGCAAAGGCGTCCTGACGCTTGATAATGTATCACCGGTACTCGTTGATGTGGAGGCGGGCGAGGCAGCTGTGGAGGTTGGTGCGATGCATGCTCGCAGTGCTGTCGAAAAAGGCATCAAATTTCTGCCTGACCGCAGTGAAGTGCCTGACGGCAAGCTGTACTGGGTTGTCTGGGTGACGATTGACAGGAAGGAAGAGGGTCCATATTATGCGGGCGTTACTGCCTGTGACATGACTGTTAACCGCGAGATCCGCCGCGGCTATAAGTCACTTCCGGAGCATGTGAACCGGCTCGATAAGTCGATCAAGCGCCATATCATCGTCGACCAGATGGATGAGAAGTCAAAAAAAATTCTCGCCGATTTTCTCAAGCAGCACGACCCTGGCATGTGGGAGCGTTCAGAAGACAAATTGAAAATCGATTTATCCGCGCAATAACTGGATAAAAATAGGGAAATTCACTTGCTCAATAGAAGGAAAAAAAGTAAAATGTTAAACACATTATGCTAGGACATAGAAAAACCCCGGAGCGAAAAAGTTCCGGGGTTTTTCTTTAGCTTTAGTTCGGACAGGTTTCCGCCTTTTTCCGCAAAATCGGTAGGAAGTTGGCTCCAGTTCAGCTAGTTTTCAACAATAGTCGGGGCTGACCAAGTCGCTTTTCCTACAATCCGAACCAGCGCTTGTACCATGGTTTCTTTTCCTTCTTGAGCTCGGGCTTTTTCTCTTTTTGGTCTACGTGTTCCAGGTGGTCTGTGCAATATTCAGTTGGTTCTGATCCTGCGGCGAACCATGTTAGCCTTTTCACGGGGCAGTTGTCGGCGGCCAGCTTTCCGTTTGTGGGGTCGACATAGACGGCGACCGTACCTTTAGCAGGTTTGAATTTGGTCGCTGGTTCATGGTCGAGAGCTTTTTCCATAAAGTCTATCCAAATATTTTTGGCGTATGATTTTTCCGCAGTCAGCTCGATCGGCTTCGCTTTGTCATATCCTGTCCAAACGGCCGACACGAGCTGGGGGGTATAGCCGACCATCCAGCTGTCTGTTTCCGTCGTTCCGGACTTTCCTGCATAGGGCCGCGTCATTTTTTTGACCAATGTGCTCCCTGTCACGGAAGAGTAGCCATTCAATTTTTTATCAAAGATGCCTGTCAGCATATGCGTCATCACAGATGCAAGTTCCGGTTTCAATACCTCTTTCTTTTCCTCCTCGTATTCATAGATGACCTCGCCTTTATGGTTTTCGACCTTCGTGATCAGGACTGGTTCTATTTTCTTTCCGCCATTGGCCAGCATGCTGTAGGCGTTGGCGATCTCGATGACACGCACTCCTGAGGTGCCCAGTGCGAGTGAAGGAACTTTCTCCAGATCTGTCTTGATTCCAAATCGCTTTGCCGTCTCGATCAGTGTATCTTCGCCGAGGAACAGATGCGTTTTCACAGCATAGACGTTATCCGACAACGCTAACGCCTGCGCGAGCGTAATATCCTCTTCCGCGTATTTATTGTTAAAATTATGTGGCGTATACTCGGCACGACCGTCGTCGAACAAGAAAGTCGTAAGCTGGCTTTTCATTGTTGTCGAGGGTGTAAAGCCGTTTTCGAGAGCAGCATAATACAGAATTGGCTTCATTGTCGAACCTGGTTGCCTGACAGCCTGAATGGCTCGGTTAAACGGGCTTTCCTCATAATTTCTGCCGCCGACAAGCGCACGCACATAACCGTTTTTCGGATTCATCGCAATCAGGCTGGCCTGAATTTCCGAATCGGCGGCAATCATTGTCTCGATCGATTTTTCGGCCACCTGTTGATCTTCAAGATCCAGTGTTGTATACACCCTCAAGCCACCAAGAGAAATCGTCCTATCATCAAAATTTAACGTAGTTTTGAGTGCATTTTTAACAGCGTCCTGGAAATAAGGCGCGATGCCGATCTGATTCTGGTGCTCACCAACAAGTTTCAACTTCTCGATGCCGGCTTTTTGTGCAGCAAGCTCGGTAATATAGCCATTCGATTTCATCGTCTGTAAAATCGTTTGCTGGCGCTGCTTTGCTTTTTCAATCGACGAAAAAGGGGAGTAGATGCTCGGGCCTTTCGGAATTCCTGCAAGCATGGAAGCTTCCGCCAGGGATAGATCCTTTGCATCCTTGCCAAAATAGTAAATGCTTGCTGCCTGGATCCCGTAAGCTCCGTGGCCATAATAAATTGTATTCAGGTAGCCCTCAAGGATCTCATCCTTAGAGTAATTCATTTCAAGACGCAAGGTGTAGAGCGCCTCGGTCGCTTTCCGGGACCAAGTCTTATCGTGCTCAAGGAACAGGTTCCGGGCATATTGCTGGGTGATCGTGCTCGCCCCCTGCACTTTTGCCATTGCTTTCATATCCGCAAGCGCGGCACCGGCGATTCGTTTATAATCAAACCCGTTATGCTGAAAAAAAGTCTTATCCTCAATGGAAACGGTCGCATTGATCAAATGGGGCGAAATATCCTTGAGCGCCACCCAATAGCGTTTCTGACCCGAATGACTTTCCCCGATTATCGTTCCATCATTTGAAAATAACAAGGTCGATTGCGGCACGGCAAGCGGAGGCGGTCCCTGGATTTTCGCATAGGCAATCAGCGAGAAATAGACGATTGTTGCCAAAGCTAGGCCAAAAAGTCCGAAAAAGATCATAGCGCGCATATATTTGATTGTTTTGCGAACCCGCTCGTCTAACTTCAGCTCCATACTGCTTCCCCCTAAAAAAGATCGTTACAACCAGTATGAAAAAAAACGGTTGATTTTAAACATAGAATCAAATTTTACTTGCAATTTTGCTAGATTCAACTATACTTTTTCTGATGTTTGTATTCGTGATGTTGGGGAAGTATAAAAAAGAAATGGAAGTCACATGACGGGAAATTTTTTTGCCGAAAGGAAGGATAAGAATGAGTCTTTGGTTTACAGAAAAGCAGACAAAAAACTTTGGAATCACGATGAAAGTGAACAAGACGTTACATACAGAACAGACAGAATTCCAAAAGCTTGATATGGTGGAGACAGAAGAGTGGGGCAATATGCTGTTGCTTGACGATATGGTCATGACCTCGGTAAGAGATGAATTTGTATACCATGAAATGGTTGCTCATATTCCGCTGTTCACTCACCCGAATCCGGAACAGGTGCTCGTGGTAGGCGGCGGTGACGGCGGCGTCATCCGCGAAGTGCTAAAGCACCCAAGCGTGAAAAAAGCGACCCTGGTTGATATCGATGGAAAAGTGATCGAGTATTCCAAGAAATACCTGCCTGAAATCGCTGGCAAACTCGACGATCCGCGTGTCGATGTTCAGGTTGGCGACGGCTTCATGCACATCGCGGAAAGTGAAAACCAGTATGATGTCATCATGGTGGACTCGACGGAACCGGTTGGCCCTGCGGTGAATCTGTTTACGAAGGGCTTTTACGCGGGAATTTCCAAAGCATTGAAAGAAGACGGTATCTTTGTTGCTCAATCTGACAATCCATGGTTCAAAGCGGACCTAATCCGCAATGTCCAAAGGGATGTTAAGGAAATTTTCCCGATCACCCGCCTTTATGTAGCCAACATCCCGACGTACCCAAGCGGATTGTGGGCGTTTACTCTTGGATCGAAGAAATATGATCCACTTGAAGTCAGCGAGGATCGTTTCCATGACATCGAAACGAAGTACTACACGAAAGAGCTACACAAAGCCGCTTTCGTGCTGCCGAAGTTCGTTAGCGATCTAGTAAAATAATTGGTATAACCATTCGGTTTCCCGGTCTCTCCGGGAGCCGTTTTCCTGTCCATACACTTTTAAAAAAGAGGGGTAAAACATGCGTTTTGATGAAGCCTATTCAGGCAATGTGTTTATCGGCAGCCAGCCCAACTATCAGGAAAGCAAGGCGGTCCTTTACGGGATGCCAATGGACTGGACTGTCAGCTACCGTCCCGGTTCACGTTTCGGTCCGACCCGCATCCGCGAGGTTTCGATCGGCCTAGAAGAATATAGTCCATATCTTGACCGTGAAATGGCGGATCTTACCTATTTCGATGCTGGTGACATCCCGCTTCCGTTTGGCAATGCGCAGAAGAGTCTTGATTTGATTGAGGAATTCGTTGACAAACTTTTAGCGGAAGAAAAATTCCCGCTTGGAATGGGCGGCGAGCATCTTGTGTCGTGGCCGGTCATGAAGGCGTTCGCGAAAAAGTATGAAAACCTTGCGATCATTCATTTTGATGCGCATACGGACTTGCGCGAACACTATGAGGGAGAGCCACTGTCCCATTCTACACCCATTCGCAAAATTGCCGAGCATATTGGTCCGAAAAATGTTTTCTCCTTCGGCATCCGTTCCGGCATGAAGGAAGAATTCGAGTGGGCAAAAAACGCGGGCATGCATATTTCCAAATTTGAAGTGCTCGAACCTTTGAAGGAAGTATTGCCTAAGCTTGCCGGCCGTCCGGTGTATGTGACAATCGATATTGATGTTCTTGACCCGGCGCACGCACCAGGAACAGGAACAGTCGATGCTGGCGGAATCACCTCTAAGGAACTGCTGGCATCCATCCATGCAATCGCGAACGCAGATGTCGATGTCGTAGGGGCCGATCTGGTAGAAGTAGCACCAATCTACGATACATCTGAAATGACCGCAAACACAGCAAGCAAAATCATCCGGGAAATGCTGCTTGGGTTTGTGAAGGAACCAAAATAAAAAATGCTCCCTTCCTTGAGGGAGCATTTTTTTATGATATCTAATAATAAGAAGGAATATTCTGAAACATATGGAAAGTATATTAGTTAGGAGAGAAATGTTAAACACTATTGAAAGAAAAGAAAAAATAGGAAAAGCCGAAAGGCAGTTACAAGGGTATGAAAAGCAATTCTCCAAGTAATGTTAACGAAAAGGTTCATGTTTACAGATTATCAAGTGAATTGCATTGAAGAAGAGACAGACGAGGACAACAAAAACATTATCATTATGTACATTGATTGCAAGTTCCAGAATGAAGAATACGAACTAAAGGTTTCAGAGGTTGAAAGGGGATATTGGTCCACGTTCACAGTCGAAAAGAAAAACCCAGGCACTTCAGATTTTTATTATCTGTCTGAATGGGAGCATTGCTTCAGGTAAGCCGGGCCATCGGTTCCAGGACAACCCCCTGGAACCGATGGCAACAGGATTAATCCCGACCGTGGCCAGTCGGAATTATATGATCAAGAATCATAAAACCCATAAAAGAAGGAGCGAACTTAAATGATTCAAATAATAAATGCCGAAAAGGTCCATTTTTGGTGCGATTAAAATTATGTTGGTACAGTAATATTCTAGAAGCGGGTAATTAGTAAAGTAAATTGACAGTATAGAATGATTAACCCTATTCTTACAAGTTGGGAACAACTTGGAATAAATAGGAAAGGGAGTTTTTGTATATTTCATGCTAAGATATCTAAGTGGAAATTAATAACCATGGAGGTATATTATGAAGAAATATTTAATATTTTTTGTATTAATCTTTACTGTGATTTTGATTGGATTCAATATTAGTAACTACACCGAGGCCGATTCATTAACTTTCCACTTCAATGGAAAAGTTAATGAATTCGCAATGGAAAAATTACCTGAAGTGATAAAGGATTCAACAAAAGAAAAATTTAATAATAATTATGATGTAATAAAAGATGGTTCAAAATCACAAGTTCAAATGAGATCAAAAAAAACTATAATTTACAAATTTATGCAAAAGCAGCGTATACTCTAACAGATGGTTACTATTTTACATTTCCTGTTCAATCAAATACTGCTGTTGTAAACCATGTGGTAAATACACAATAAGAGGTAATTAAATGAAAAAACTGACTTATATAATTATATTTACATTTTTGATTCCAGTAATCTCTTATTTTTTTGTAGCAAAAGAATATTTAATGTATTTACTTGTAATGGTTGGAATAATCGTTGCATTAATTTATTCAATTAGTAGAATTAAGAAGAATTAGTCCATCTACTAATATTTTAATTTTGTTTCCATTTAAACCATGATTTTCTCTATAAATTCAGAGGATTCATGTTTTTTTTACCTTAGCCAATAATCGCTGAGTTTTGTTGGGTGGTCCCTTTCATTATTATGAAATTTACTTAACTTATTTTTGCGTTTTGTTGAAGGTAACCCAAAAGGAAGAAAATAAATTTGTTCAATAAGTACCAGTTAGTTTACAGAAATAGATATGATAAGCCAAATTCCTTAAAGTAAAAGTATTTGGCTCTATTTATATCGAAAATTGCTTAGCGTACAAGGAGGCCATCGAAGCCCTGGATCGAGGAGAAAAAGTAAATGGGCTTGAATATGCAAGAGAGCTGATTGAACAAGTAATGGAGCCTGAAGTCTTATGCAAAGTAGAACATGTTACGATTTATTTCACCTACGAGGCTGGTAACTATAACGATAGGTTGGCGTTTTGGTATACGGCAGTGAAGGTACCATCGCCACAGAAGGCCATTTTACTGAAAAGATGATCGGGGTCATCCCGACTGACCAGACTATTTTCTCCAGCTTTAACTTATTTATCGTAATTGCGATGCTGGTCATTTTGCCAATCGTCACGAGAATGATGATGCCCTCCAAGGAAGAAACGGTCGTAGTCGACCCATTCATTTTAGAAAATGATATACAGGCAGCGGCGGTTGAGCAGGGAGCAATGACTCCGGCAGAAAAGCTTGAAAACAGCAAGATTGCTTCATTATTGATTGGGCTATTTGGGCTTGTATTCTTATTTTCTTATTTTGCGAATAATGGATTCAAACTGAATCTCGATATTGTTAATTTCCTGTTTTTATTCCTAGGTATCCTCTTCCATCGTACTCCTAAACAATTTCTAGATGCTGTGATGAATGCGGTAAAAGGTGCAAGCGGGATTATTATCCAATTTCCGTTTTACGCAGGAATCATGGGAATGATGACAGCCTCGGGACTTGCAGCGGTTATTTCCGAAGGTTTCGTTTCCATATCGAATGAATTTACATTTCCGTTATTCACTTTTTGGAGTGCTGGATTAATTAACATTTTTGTCCCTTCTGGCGGGGGACAGTGGGCCGTACAAGCGCCGATCATGCTTGAGGCAGCTCAAACGATGGGTGTCTCGATTCCGAAAACAGCAATGGCCGTTGCGTGGGGTGATGCATGGACGAACATGATTCAGCCATTTTGGGCTTTGCCTGCTCTGGCAATTGCCGGGTTGAAGGCGAAAGATATCATGGGTTATTGCGTAATCACGCTTATTGTCAGTGGAGTCATTATTTCAACAGGAATGCTATTTTTTTAATTACTGGATAAAATCTTCTGTTTTTTCCAGTTCGCGGAATTATGTTAGAAATTCGCGGAATTAATATGGTTTTTCGCGGAATCCTATTCTGTTTTCGCGGAATAGACTGGAAGTTTCGCGGAATTCCCTGTCCATGAAAAATCGGCTGGCATATTACCAGCCGGTTTTTCGCGTTTCTATCACAAATTATAGGACAATGATCCGCTTCTTGCGAACCTTGCACTTTTACAGGAGAATATTTATACTTATAAAGTTATAATAGAGGAAAAATAGCAAAGTTCAGCCTTTGCAGTCCCATTTTAAGCGCTAGTGAAGATAAAGGATGTGTTATCGGTGTCAATGAGACCCGCTGAACAAACTCCTGTAAGGGTGACAGTGAAAACGGCAATCTACAGTGGCAGTGATCGGAATACTTTTGAATGGACCACTTTTGGCCGATATTATAAAAAGGCGAACAGTTCGTACCTCCAGTATGATGAAGTGACGGAGGAAGGGGACGTTCATACGACGGTGAAAATGACAGGGAATGAAGTGCTGATCCTGCGCAGCGGTGCGATTAAGATGAGGCTTCCTTTTCTGCTGAATAAAAAAACCCCGGGCAATTACAAGACGGCATACGGGCTGATCGAGACATCTGCGCTAACGAAGCGTCTTTCGCTTGATTTTAGCGAGGACAAGCAGGAAGGCCAAGTGGATTTGCTGTATGAAATGTCGATCCAGGGCGCGAGTGCAGGTACCTATCATCTGACAATCAATTATAGGGAGGAAAGCAAATGAATAAAGTGGAGCAGGTTCAATCGAAGCTGAAGGAAGAAATCAAGCAGGCGATCATCAAGGCAAATCTGGCAGAAGAAGCGCAAATTCCGGCTGTCATTCTTGAAACGCCGAAGGAAAAAGCACATGGGGATTACTCTACTAATATGGCGATGCAACTAACTCGCATAGCGAAAAAGGCTCCGCGCCAAATTGCGGAACAGCTGATCGAAAACATGGATAAAAGCAAGGCATCCATCGAGAAAATTGAAATTGCCGGACCGGGCTTCATCAATTTTTACATGGACAATAGCTATTTAATCGATTTAATTCCGGAAATTCTCGAAGCAGGCGACCATTATGGGGAATCAAAGGTTGGCAATGGTCAGAAGGTTCAAGTGGAGTTCGTATCGGCAAACCCAACTGGCGACCTGCACCTTGGACATGCCCGCGGCGCGGCTGTCGGCGATTCTTTAAGCAATGTGCTGGCAAAAGCAGGCTACGATGTTTCCCGTGAGTACTATATCAATGATGCCGGAAACCAGATCAATAACCTGGCGCTTTCGGTCGAGGCCCGCTATTTCCAGGCGCTGGGCATTGATAAGCCGATGCCCGAAGATGGCTACCAAGGCGCTGATATCATCGGCATTGGACAGACATTGGCGGAAGAATTCGGTGATAAATATGTAAATAGTTCTGACCAGGAGCGTTTTCAAGCTTTCCGTGAATATGGCCTGAAATACGAAATGGGAAAACTAAAGCAGGACCTGGAGAATTTCCGTGTTCGATTCGATGTTTGGTACTCTGAAACATCTTTGTATCAAAACGGCAAAATTGAAGCCGCACTTGAGACATTGCGCGATAATGGCCATGTTTATGAGGAGGAAGGGGCAACCTGGTTCCGTTCATCGGAGCTTGGCGACGATAAGGACCGTGTGCTGATCAAGCAGGATGGCTCCTTCACGTACTTGCTGCCGGATATTGCCTACCATAAAGACAAGCTGGAGCGGGGCTTTGAAAAGCTGATCAACATCTGGGGCGCAGACCATCACGGTTACATCCCGCGCATGAAGGCGGCAATTGAGGCACTCGGCTATGATCGCGAGGCACTTGAAGTCGAAATTATTCAGCTCGTCCATTTGTATAAAAACGGCGAAAAGATGAAGATGAGCAAGCGGACTGGAAAAGCAGTGACGATGCGTGACTTGATTGATGAAGTGGGCCTGGATGCAGTCCGTTATTTCTTCGCGATGAGAAGTGCAGATACGCACATGGACTTCGACCTTGATCTGGCGGTATCTCAGTCCAATGAAAACCCGGTCTTCTACGCACAATATGCCCACGCTCGGATTAATAGCATCCTCCGTTCAGCTGCAGAGCAAGGGTTGATTTTTGACAGGGAGGCAGATTTCAAGCTAATTCAGTCCGAGAAGGAAATCGAGCTGCTGAAAAAGCTGGGCGAATTTCCGCTTGTCGTCGCCGAAGCAGCCCAAAAGCGGATGCCGCATCGAATTTCTAATTACATTTTCGAATTGGCTTCCGTATTCCACAGCTTCTACAATGCTGAAAAAGTACTGGATCTGGCAAATAAAGAAAAAACAGTGGCGCGTCTGTCCCTGATTAAAACAGCGCAAATTACCTTGAAAAATGCACTTGAGCTGATTGGAGTATCTGCACCGGAAAAAATGTAAACTGCTTTACGAAGAGACCCGCGAAAGGGGGTCTCTTCTGTAATGATAATATTGTATTATAAAAAGTATGATATCATGCTTGCAACTTTTTCCTTAAGCGCCCCCCCGCTAAAGTCATAGAGCGTTGCCTTCCTTGAGTTCATGAGGTCTTCTGCCAGGATGTTTTTAACTTTTTTTATAAATGCATCATCATAAATCAGGCAGTTCAATTCATAATTCAAGAACATGCTTCTTTTATCAAAATTGGCAGTGCCCATATCACAAACCTCCTCATCTACAAGCAAAACTTTCGCAT
Source organism: Mesobacillus subterraneus (assembly GCF_000934845.1). Taxonomy (GTDB): domain Bacteria; phylum Bacillota; class Bacilli; order Bacillales; family Cytobacillaceae; genus Mesobacillus; species Mesobacillus stamsii. Next base: position 22,883 of record NZ_JXIQ01000068.1, on the reverse strand, counting down.
GGTAAAAGCCTTTTACATATTGGTATACGTCGGCGCCGTCGCGGATAAGCGTTCGTAAATAAGGATAGGACGCTTCTTTCACAAGCATATGGTCGGGCACAAATGGGACGAGAACTGTGACGGAAACCCCTCTGTTGATCGCTTCACGCACTAGCTGGAACACCTTTTTGCTTGGAATGAAGTATGGGGTTCCGATAAAAATGGACGTTTTTGCTTGGCTGATTAGTTTTGCCATCATTTCCTCTAGTAAGATTCCCTCGGTTGGAACAAATCGCTGCTGGATCTCTCCCTTTGGAAGCGAGGGAAAATACGCTTTATTTTGCAATAGATGAACCTTCGCTGCTGCTCGCCAATCCTCAAGAAATTCCGTTTGCAGATCAAAGACGCCCTCCCCGGTGACTTTCAAGTGGTAATCGCGCCATGGCGACAGCTTTGGATCCTGATTGATGTATTCCTTGCCGATATTAAAGCCGCCGAGATAGGCAGTTTTTCCATCAATAACGGTAATCTTTCTGTGGTTCCGCACCTGTGAAGAATAAAACAGGAAAGGAAGCTTAGGCATTTGGGAATAGGCAAATTCAACTCCGACATCCTTCAGAGATTGAATGGTCTTGCGCTTCAAACCGTTGCCGACCCAGTCGACCATAAGCCGCACCTCGACCCCGGCCTTCCTCCTTTCTGTTAAAATCGCGAGAAATTCCTGGCTGATTTTATCATCCCTTACGATGTAAAACAAAATATGAATGTGCTGTTTCGCATTTTTTAATTCATAAAAAAGGTCATCAAATAATTTAGGACCTTCTGCAAAAATGGTGAGACGGCTTTCCCGTACTGGCAACTGATTCGTTTGGGCGGTTTTCAGATGCTTTTTTCTGCCAAGCTGGAAATCTGCGTAGAGCCACAGGGCTAGACCTGCTAGTATTGCAATCAAAACCCATCCAAAATCCATCGCCATCTGCCCCCTAAAAGTATTTCCTATATTTTTGCCGAAAAGGCTTTACTATATGTTCCCTTCCTGTGGAAACAATTTTCTGAAATAAATGAAAATAAGTTGACTGAATGCTCATTCATTATATAATAGAGTAAAAGAGGATTTCAGTGAAAGGGGTAAATTTTTTATGAACGGTTTGCTGTGGATTAATTTCATTGCGTTCTTGATTGTAACCGCTTACGCGATCAGTTTGTTCGTATATGTGGTAAAGACGAGAATCGAATACATCAAACTCGGCAAAAAAGCAGAGTTCGATGGTCAGATCAAAGACCGCTGGAAAAGGATCCTTATTCATGTATTCGGTCAGAAAAGGCTGCTGAAGGACAAGAAGAGCGGGGCTATCCACGTGATGTTTTTCTATGGTTTCCTCCTTGTTCAGTTTGGGGCAATCGATTTTATTTGGAAGGGCATCAAACCTGGTTCGCATTTGCCGTTAGGACCGCTATATCCTGGGTTTACCTTCTTTCAGGAGCTCGTTACCCTAACCATTCTTGTAGCGGTTGTCTGGGCTTTTTACCGCCGTTATATTGAAAAGCTAGTTCGGCTGAAGCGCGGCTTCAAGAATGGGCTTGTCTTGCTGTTTATCGGCGGATTGATGCTGTCTGTTTTGCTCGGCAACGGGATGAGCATGATTTGGCATAGCGAGGGAGGAACATGGACAGAGCCGGTTGCATCCCTTGTTGCGGCAGCGTTCAGCGGCATTCCGCAGACAGCTGCGATTGCGGTTTTCTACCTCGCCTGGTGGATCCATTTGCTATTCCTGCTTGCTTTCCTAGTGTATGTGCCGCAATCAAAGCATGCCCACTTGATCGCTGGTCCGGCCAATGTATATTTATCAAAGGTTGATTCTCCTGGAAAAATCACGAAGATCGATTTTGAAGATGAAACACAGGAAACATTTGGAGCAGGTAAAATTACCGACTTTAATTATGAGCAGATGATCGATTTTTATGCCTGCGTGGAATGCGGACGCTGTACGAATATGTGCCCGGCAACAGGCACTGGAAAAATGCTGTCGCCGATGGACCTGATCGTGAAGCTTCGGGATCATTTGACACTTACTGGGGCCGCTGTCACTTCCAAACAGCCTTGGGTGCCAACTTTCGCTTTTTCCCATACGAAGGGCAATCAGATCGCATTGGCTGCTGCCGGCCATGCTGCGAATGAAGCAGCCGCCGGGCTTGCTTACAGTCCGAGCTTGATCGGCGATGTCATCACGGAAGAGGAAATCTGGGCATGCACAACTTGCCGTAACTGCGAGGACCAATGTCCGGTCATGAACGAACATGTGGATAAAATCATTGATCTGCGCCGCTATCTCGTGTTAACAGAAGGAAAAATGGACGCGGATGCACAGCGGGCAATGACGAATATTGAGCGCCAGGGCAATCCTTGGGGCTTGAACCGGAAGGAAAAAGAAAACTGGCGCGAGCTGCGCAGCGATGTGATCGTGCCTACCGTGAAAGAGCTTAACAAAGCAGAGGAAGAATTCGAGTATTTATTCTGGGTCGGCTCAATGGGTGCATTTGACAACCGCAGCCAAAAGATCGCGCTCTCCTTTGCCAAGCTGATGAATGAAGCAGGTGTCAAGTTCGCCATTCTTGGCAACAAGGAAAAAAACTCTGGGGATACCCCGCGCCGGCTTGGAAATGAGTTCCTGTTCCAGGAGCTGGCAACAAAGAATATCGAAGAATTTGAGAAAAATGACGTGAAGAAGATCGTGACAATCGATCCTCATGCATACAATATTTTTAAGAATGAATATCCAGACTTCGGCCTAAAAGCAGAGGTATACCATCATACGGAGCTTCTTGCTGAATTGGTCAAGGAAGGTAGGCTTACTCCCAAGCATGCTGTAAATGAAACGATTACCTTCCACGATTCCTGCTACCTCGGACGCTATAATGAGGTGTATGACGCGCCACGTGATATTCTCAAAGCAATTCCCGGTGTGGAGCTTAAGGAAATGGAACGAAACCGCGATACGGCAATGTGCTGTGGAGCTGGCGGCGGCTTGATGTGGATGGAGGAAGAAACAGGGCATCGAATCAATGTTTCCCGTACGGAACAGGCACTTGCGGTAAAACCATCTGTGATCAGTTCCGGATGCCCATACTGCCTGACCATGCTTTCTGATGGCACGAAGGCGAAGGAAGTGGAAGACAAGGTGGAAACGCTTGACGTTGCAGAATTGCTGGAAAAATCCGTGTTTGGCGACAGCAAGGCGTTGGTTTCGTAAGCAATTGGGAAAACCAGAATAGTAGAAATTGGCACCGAGTAAAAATTCATGTAAATGCCAGAATTTTTAGCAAAGTGTTTCAATTTCTGCTATTTTTGCAGTAAAATAAAAGAGATAATAAAGCGCTTACACGATACAGCAAGAAGTCGCTTTTTACTTGCTTCATGAATTGGCAATTTGGACCGAGCGAGCGTTCAGTCACTCACTGCAGCTGGAGGTTTTCAGTAATAACAATGATGAAAAGGGAGAGATGGAGATGGGAAGAACAGTTATTTTGGCCGGGGCAAGAACACCGTTTGGCAAGCTTGGCGGGGCTTTAAGCAGTTTTACAGCCAGTCAGTTAGGGGGAATTGTTGTTAAGGAGGCGTTGGCACGTGCTGAGGTGAAACCAGAGGAAGTCGGGGAAGTCATTCTAGGGACTGTGCTGCAAGGAGGCCAGGGGCAGCTTCCGTCCCGTCAGGCAGCAAGAGAAGCAGGCATTCCATGGGAAGTGAAGACGGAAACCGTTAATAAAGTATGTGCATCTGGAATGCGAAGCCTGACACTTGGCGATCAGATCATCCGCGCCGGAGACGAGGAAGTGATCGTGGCCGGAGGGATGGAGTCAATGAGCAACGCACCGTATATCTTGCCGAAAGCTCGGTGGGGTTTGCGGATGGGAGACGGCCAAGTGAAAGACTTGATGATCCATGATGGCCTAACATGCAGCTTCCAAGGAGTCCATATGGGGACATATGGAAATGAGGTCGCGAAGGAATACGAAATCAGCCGCGAAGAGCAGGATCATTGGTCTTACCGCAGCCATCAAAGGGCAATTGCAGCAATAGAATCAGGCAAGCTTGCCGCGGAAATTGTCCCGGTTCAGGTACCCCAGCGGAAGGGGGACCCGATTGTTTTGGAGCATGATGAAGCACCGCGAAAGGACACTTCAGTTGAAAAGCTGGCAAAATTGGCGCCGGTATTCAATTCGGACGGCACGATAACCGCTGGAAACGCCCCAGGTGTCAATGACGGTGCGGCGGCCCTCGTGCTGATGAGTGAAGAACGCGCGCAGCGGGAAGGCAGGACTCCTCAGGCAGTGGTTTTGGCTCATGCTGCCGTTGCGATGGAAGCAAAGGATTTTCCGAAAACGCCAGGATTTGTCATTAACGATTTATTGAAAAAGACCGGAAAATCCCTTGAAGAGATTGATCTTTTTGAAATCAACGAAGCCTTTGCAGCGGTTGCATTAACAAGCAGCCGAATTGCGAACCTCGATCCGGAAAAAGTCAATGTCAACGGCGGTGCGGTTGCTTTTGGACATCCGATCGGAGCAAGCGGGGCGCGCATCATCCTAACCTTGATGCACGAACTGATGCGCCGCGGCGGCGGGGTCGGCATTGCGGCGATCTGTTCAGGCGGCGGCCAGGGGGATGCCGTAATGATCGAGGTTCCTAAACAATCAGCCAAGTAGGAGGAGAAAATGATGGGAGTTAAAACAATTATGGTCATCGGGGCAGGCCAAATGGGCGCAGGGATTGCCCAGGTGTGCGCGCAGGCCGGATATGAAGTGTTTTTAAATGACCTGAAGCCGGAGTTTGTGGAACGCGGACTTTCCGGCATCAAGAAGAACTTAAACCGCAACGTTGACAAAGGCAGGATGACAGCTGCGCAGATGGAGGCAGCTGTTAGCAGGATTGCAGCCTCAACCGATCTTCAAGATGCCGGTAAGGCGGATCTGGTCATCGAAGCTGCTGTCGAAAACATCGACATCAAGGCGAAGATTTTTGCTCAACTTGATGAAATTGCACCGGAACATGCCATCCTTGCTTCCAATACATCTTCCCTGCCGATTACGGAGATTGCCGCAGCAACAAAGCGTCCGGAAAAAGTGATCGGGATGCACTTCATGAACCCGGTGCCTGTTATGAAGCTAGTCGAAATTATTCGCGGCCTGGCGACAGCAGAGGAAGTGTATCAGACAATCGAGGAAATCACGAAAACATTGGATAAGGTTCCGGTGGAAGTGAACGATTTCCCTGGATTTGTTTCCAACCGCATCCTGATGCCGATGATCAACGAAGCTATTTACACTTTATATGAAGGCGTTGCAGAAAAGGAAGCGATCGACGAGGTTATGAAGCTCGGCATGAACCATCCAATGGGGCCGCTAACGCTTGCAGACTTCATCGGCCTTGACACCTGTCTCTACATCATGGAAACACTGCATGAAGGCTTTGGGGATGACAAATACCGTCCATGCCCATTGTTAAGGAAATATGTAAAGGCTGGATGGCTCGGCAAAAAATCTGGCCGCGGGTTCTACACATACGAGTAACGAATTCAGCGACATATGCGTCCATACATACTTCCCTGTCTGGACGTTTGGAGGTTAATACGATGAACCTGAGATATACAGAAGAACAGGTGATGATGCGCAAAATGGTCCGTGATTTTGCCGAGACAGAGATTGCACCGTTCGTTGAAAAAATGGAGGAGGGCGAGTTTCCAAGCGAAATTGTAAAAAAAATGGGCAGGCTCGGCCTAATGGGAATTCCGGTGCCTGAAAAATATGGCGGTTCAGAGATGGACTTTATCTCCTATATCATTGCCATCCATGAAATTTCCAAGGTCAGCGCCACGGTTGGCGTCATCCTTTCCGTTCATACATCGGTCGGAACCAATCCAATCCTGTACTTCGGGTCGGAAGAGCAAAAGAAACAGTATGTACCTAAACTTGCTTCAGGGGAATTCCTCGGTGCATTCTGCCTGACAGAACCAAATGCCGGATCAGACGCGGGCAACTTGAAAACCCGCGCGGTCAAGAAGGATGGCCATTATGTATTGAACGGATCGAAGGTATTCATTACCAATGGCGGCGTAGCAGATATTTATATTGTTTTCGCATCGACGAATCCTGAAGCAGGGCCGGGTGGCATCTCAGCATTTATCGTGGAAAAAGACACACCCGGATTCATCGTTGGCAAGGAAGAACACAAAATGGGCCTGTACGGCTCCCGAACAGTCCAGCTGACCTTCGAGGACATGAAGGTGCCGCAGGAAAATCTGCTCGGTCTCGAGGGCGAAGGATTTACAATCGCGATGAGCAATCTGGACGCCGGCAGGATTGGCATCGCCGCACAGGCTCTAGGGATTGCCGAAGCAGCATTCGAAGCAGCGACGAATTATGCGAAGGAAAGAAACCAGTTCGGCAGGCCAATTGCCGCCCAGCAAGGCATCGGCTTCAAGCTGGCAGACATGGCCACATCTGTCGAAGCTGCAAAACTATTAGTCTATCGTGCGGCCCAATTGCGCTCCGAAGGACAAAAATGCCGCCTGGAAGCGTCCATGGCCAAGCTCTTCACCTCAAGAACAGCCGTCGAAGTCACAACCGAAGCCATCCAAGTACTCGGCGGCTACGGCTACACAAAAGATTATCCAGTCGAACGCTATTTCCGCGACGCCAAAGTCACCGAAATATACGAGGGCACGAGTGAAATTCAGAAAATGGTAATTAGTAAGCTTATCTAACAGGTATTTTGACAGGTTTGACATGGGGAGCATGAAAGTTGTCAAGAAAAGCCTGTAATTTAGACAGGTTTGGCGTGAGAAGCAGGGAAGTTGTCAAGAAATCCATGTTATTTTGAAAGGTTTGGGGGTTGCAAGCAAGAAAGTTGTCAAGAAACCCTCATTAAATTAGAAAAACCAGTAACGGAGGAAACAATAATGAATTTTCGATTATCGGAAGAACATGAAATGATCAGGAAAATGGTCCGGGATTTTGCGAGAAATGAAGTGGCTCCGACGGCTGCTGAGCGCGATGAGGAGGAACGTTTTGACCGCGAAATCTTTGATAAAATGGCGGAACTGGGACTGACTGGTATTCCTTGGCCGGAAGAATACGGCGGCATCGGCAGCGATTACCTGGCATACTGCATTGCGGTGGAAGAACTATCTCGTGTTTGTGCATCGACTGGGGTCATGCTGTCAGCGCATACTTCCCTTGCCGGCTGGCCGATCTTCAAGTATGGAAACGAAGAGCAGAAACAAAAATATTTGCGTCCGCTTGCTGAAGGGAAAAGCATCGGCGCATACTGCCTGACTGAGCCAGGCAGCGGATCTGATGCAGGTGCAATGAGAACAACAGCGAAGGAAGATGGAGATCATTATCTACTGAATGGCTCGAAAATTTTCACTACAAACGGCGGCGAAGCGGAAATTTACGTGGTGTTTGCGCTGACTGATCCGTCCAGCAAGCATAAAGGAACAACTGCGTTCATCGTCGAAAGCAGCTTTCCCGGATTTTCGGTCGGCAAGAAGGAAAAGAAGATGGGCATCCGGTCCTCTCCAACTACAGAAATCATTTTTGAAGACTGCCGGGTTCCAAAGGAAAACATTCTAGGTGAAGTAGGCGAAGGCTTCAAAATCGCGATGAAGACGCTTGATGGCGGCCGGAACGGGATCGCTGCCCAGGCAGTTGGTATTGCCCAAGGAGCGCTTGATGCGGCAGTTGATTACGCGAGGGAACGCCAACAATTCGGCAAGCCGATCGCTGCAAACCAGGGAATTAGTTTCAAGCTTGCGGATATGGCGACATCGATTGAGGCGGCAAGACTATTAACCTACCAGGCTGCTTGGCTTGAGTCTGAAGGTCTTCCATACGGCAAGGAATCGGCAATGTCCAAACTATTTGCCGGCGACACTGCGATGAAAGTGACAACCGAAGCCGTTCAGGTTTTCGGCGGCTACGGCTATACAAAGGACTATCCAGTGGAACGCTTCATGCGCGATGCGAAAATCACGCAAATTTATGAAGGAACACAGGAAATCCAGCGTCTTGTTATTTCAAGAATGCTGACAAAATAACAGGGCGGGACAGAAGATGAAAAAGCGAGAAGTGCAGGCGTCGGTAAAAGATGAGCGACTTGTGAAAAAAAGGCGCGACCAAATGATCAAAGGGGCCGTAACCCTTTTTAAGCAGAAGGGCTTCCACCGCACGACGACTAGAGAGATTGCCCGGGCTTCAGGCTTTAGCATCGGAACCCTTTACGAATACATCCGTACGAAGGAAGATGTGCTATACCTAGTCTGCGACAGCATCTATGACGAAGTTTCTGACCGTCTTCAGGAAAATCTCGACACAAAAAAGGGAACACTCGAGAGCCTGAAGGTCGGCATCGCTAATTACTTCAAAGTCATGGATGATTTGCAGGACGAAGTGCTCGTCATGTACCAGGAGGTAAAATCGCTGACAAAGGATGCCCTTCCCTATGTGTTGGAAAAAGAAATCGAGATGGTGGAGATGTTTGAGAACGTGATCGAGCGCTGCGTCGAAAATGGTGAGCTTGATCTCGAAGAAACACAGATCAAACTCATCGCTCATACTATTTTTGTCCAAGGGCAGATGTGGGGATTCCGCCGCTGGGCACTGCAAAAATTGTATACGCTCGACGAGTATACCCAACTGCAGACAGATTTGCTTTTTAAGGGGATCAAGGGATCGGAAATGAAACTAGGAACAGGGGGGAAAATATGAGTTACACGCCAACGAATCATATTCGCTTTGTGACAGCTTCAAGTTTGTTTGACGGACATGATGCCTCGATCAACATTATGCGTAGAATCATCCAGTCAATGGGGGGCGAGGTTATTCACCTTGGTCATAATCGCTCTGTCGAGGAGGTTGTCAATGCGGCGATCCAGGAGGATGTTCAAGGAATTGCGATTTCTTCCTATCAGGGCGGGCATGTTGAATATTTTACCTATATGTATGATCTCCTGAAGGAAAAGGGTGCTTCGCATATTCGGATTTACGGCGGTGGCGGCGGTGTTATCATTCCTCGGGAAATAAAAGCGCTCCAAGAATACGGAATTGCCCGTATTTTCTCGCCGGAGGATGGCAGGAAATATGGCCTTAACGGCATGATTGAGCAAATGATCAAGGAGTGTGATTTCCCGACAGTGACAACCGAAGGGGTAGAGGAAATCGAAAAACTGACAAACGGAGATCCGAATGCTGTTGCCAAGCTAATCACGCTTGCCGAGCAGCACGTTGGTTCGGAAAAAGAAACGGCCGCTGCCGTGGAAAGCTTGATGAAAAAAGTGAAGATGCTGACAAAACCCGTTCCGGTTGTCGGAATCACGGGTACAGGCGGTTCGGGGAAAAGCTCCTTGACGGACGAGTTGATCAGACGCTTTCTCAATGAGATTCCCGAAAAGCGGGTAGCAATTTTATCCGTCGATCCTACGAAGCTAAAAACAGGCGGAGCCCTTCTAGGTGACCGGATTCGCATGAACGCGATTTTTTCTCCGCGCGTTTATATGCGCAGCCTGGCGACGAGACACTCAAAGTCAGAATTATCGCTTGCGATCAAGGATGCCATTGATGTCGTAAAAGCAGCAGGCTTTGACCTCGTGATCGTCGAAACGAGCGGTATTGGTCAGGGTGATGCAGGGATTACCGAAGTATGTGATGTTTCGATGTATGTGATGACAAGCGAATTCGGTGCACCGTCACAGCTGGAGAAGATTGACATGATTGACTATGCCGACTTGATTGTCATCAATAAGTTTGAACGAAAAGGCTCAGAGGACGCAAAGCGCCAAGTGCAAAAACAATTTCAGCGCAGCCATCTGTTATGGGACAAAGAGTTAGAGGAAATGCCGGTGTACGGCACGATTGCCAGCCAGTTCAATGATCCAGGCACGAACGCATTGTTTGCTGCTCTGGTTGATAAAATCAATGAAAAAGCGGGTACAGACTGGTCCACCTCACTCTCTACCAATGCAGTCGTCGAAAAACAAAATATCATCATTCCGAATGACCGCCGGTACTACCTCCGTGAAATCTCGGAAACGGTTCGCGGCTACCATAAACAAGCAGCTGAGCAGGCAAGCCTTGCCCGCAGACTGTTCCAAATCGACGGGGCAATCGAAGCGGCAAAAGAAAAAGATGCAAACGGGGAAGTTCTTTCTTTTCTGCAAAAGATGAAACAAGAAATAGAAAGCAAATTGACAACGGAAACGAGAAACATTCTAGAAAACTGGAAGTCTCTAAAGGAAAAGTACAGCGGAGAGAAGTTCGTGACGAAAATCCGCGACAAAGAAATCGTCACGGAGCTCAGGACAAAGAGCTTGTCAGGCTTAAGCATCCCGAAAATAGCATTGCCAAAATACAAGGATTACGGCGAAATTCTTCGCTGGGTATACCTTGAGAACGTACCTGGCAGCTTCCCATACACTGCAGGCGTTTTTCCATTTAAGCGTGAAGGGGAGGATCCGAAACGCCAGTTTGCAGGTGAGGGAACACCGGAACGGACGAACCGTCGTTTCCATTATCTGTCCAAGGACGACAATGCGAAGCGATTGAGCACAGCTTTTGACTCGGTCACTCTTTACGGTGAAGACCCTGATTACCGTCCAGATATTTACGGCAAGGTCGGTGAGAGTGGTGTCAGCGTCTGTACCCTTGATGACATGAAAAAATTGTATGCAGGATTTGACCTTTGCCATCCATCCACATCCGTATCGATGACCATCAATGGACCGGCACCGATCATTCTGGCAATGTTTATGAACACAGCGATTGATCAGCAGGTTGCAAGGAAAGAACAGGAGCTTGGCCGCAAGCTGAATGAGGAAGAGTTTGCCAATGTCAGGGGAATAACACTGCAAACTGTCCGCGGTACCGTCCAGGCAGATATATTAAAAGAAGATCAAGGACAGAATACTTGTATCTTCTCCACCGAATTCGCACTGCGAATGATGGGCGATATCCAGCAATATTTTATTGACGAAAAGGTTCGAAATTATTATTCTGTATCCATTTCCGGCTACCATATTGCTGAAGCCGGTGCCAATCCGATTTCCCAGCTGGCGTTCACACTCTCAAACGGCTTCACGTATGTGGAGTACTATTTAAGCAGAGGGATGAAGATCGATGATTTTGCACCAAACTTGAGCTTCTTCTTTTCAAACGGTCTTGACCCGGAATATTCAGTAATTGGCAGAGTTGCCCGCCGCATTTGGGCGATAGTCATGAAGAACAAGTACGGGGCAAATGAGCGAAGCCAGAAGCTGAAGTATCATATCCAGACATCGGGACGTTCGCTTCACGCACAAGAAATTGACTTCAATGATATTCGCACGACGCTCCAGGCTTTGATGGCATTGCATGATAACTGCAACTCACTTCATACAAATGCGTATGACGAAGCAATCACCACGCCCACAGAAGAATCTGTGCGCCGCGCAATGGCCATTCAGATGATCATCACGAAGGAGCACGGTTTAACAAAGAACGAAAACCCGCTGCAGGGCGCATTCATCATTGAAGAGCTGACTGATTTAGTAGAAGAAGCCGTTCTTCAGGAATTTGAACGAATCAATGACCGGGGCGGCGTGCTTGGTGCGATGGAAACCCAGTATCAGCGCGGCAAAATCCAGGATGAATCCATGTACTATGAAATGAAAAAGCATTCAGGGGAGCTGCCGATTATCGGGGTGAACACGTACTTAAATCCAAATCCCCCATCAGAGGAAGAGATCGACAAAATGGAGCTTGCCCGTGCGACAAAAGAAGAAAAAGAAACACAAATCCGCAATCTCCAAGCATTCAAAAACAAGAATCAAGACCAGTCCGAAGCAGCGCTCGAGCGGCTGAAGGAAACAGCGGTAAGCGGCGGCAATATTTTTGCAGAACTGATGGAAACCGTCCAATTCGCAAGTCTTGGACAGATCACAAGGGCGCTGTACGAAGTAGGCGGCCAGTTCCGCAGAAATATGTAAATTTTCCCTCAAAAAAAATCGCAAATGAAGGAATGGGATGGCTTAGGGCAACTAGGAGCCATCCTGTATTTCATGCTCTAGGAAACATTCCTGGCGTTTTCATAAAATTTCCCGTCCTTTTTGGCAGAAAATCTTATATAATCTAGTTAGCTGCTTATACATATGACGTAGTTCAGGATGTGAATATTGTGAAATCGGTTTTGTTTACGGCAGGGGCAGTGGTGGCTGCTGCTACCATATATTATCTTTACCAGCGTGAGCTTGGCGCCATTCCATTTTACATTTTAGCCATCGTCTTTTTTTTACTGGCATTGAGCCAATGGAACAGTAGAAGGAAGGCTGGCAAAGGGGAAGAAGAAATCGAAAGCGAAAAAAGCCGGGGGAATGGCAGATAAAACTGGCATAAAGGTGTAATATTTGTTTATAATGTAGAATATGCATTCTGGGATATTTTCCTTATTTTCGGACGGATGGCCGGGTAAAGGCCTGGAATAGAGAAAGGAAGTGCGAAAATTGAGTTTAAGCCAATACTCAAAAGAAGAGCTTCAAGAAATGTCAATGATTGAAGTTGGATTTGAAATTTTAAAAGAAAAGAAGCAAGCAATCACATTTCAGGAGCTGATGGCTGAAGTTAAGAAGCTCCTTAAATTGGACAAGGCCGATGTTGCTGAAAAAACGGTTCAATTTTATACAGATATAAATATAGATGGACGTTTCATGTCCCAAAGCGAAGGGCGTTGGGGTCTTCGCGTCTGGTACCCAGTCGACCAGATGGAAGAAGACAATGTTACCACAGTCAAGCCGAAAAAGAAGAAGGCAAAGAAGGTTGTCGCTGAAGAGGATCTAGATCTTGAGGAATTCGATGAAATCGATGAGGAAGACCTCGACTATGATGCGATCGACGAATTCGATGACGAGGACGACGATGATGATGATGTGCTCGAGGATGACGAGGAAGACTTTGATGATGATCTAGAGGATTCCGACGATTTCGAAGACGATGAAAAGCTGCTTGAAGATGAAGACGCAGACCTCCCGCTCGAAGAAGAAGATCTCGAGGATGAAGACGAAGAAGAACGATAATTAACAGCTTGACTTTTCTATTTACCGAATGTAGAATACTTTTTGGGCTCCTTAAAAGGAGAGTAAGTAAAACAGCCACAAAACGCTCCCATCCTGTATGCGGGGCGTTTTTTTATTTTTTTTAGAGAGTAGGGAGGTCAGCGAGGCGTTCGTCGAGGCTGACCGATACTGGCTTTATCCTTGCTATCCGCTTGCCGAAACAGAAAGCTGGCGATCTAAAAATAAATCAATGAAACAGGTGCAGATTGCACAAACTGTTGATGGGGGGATTACCAATGTCAAAGTATATTTTTGTGACGGGCGGAGTAGTTTCGTCCTTAGGGAAAGGAATCACGGCAGCATCCCTTGGAAGATTGCTGAAAAACAGGGGTTTGAACGTAACAATCCAGAAGTTTGATCCATATATTAACGTGGACCCCGGAACAATGAGTCCGTACCAGCACGGAGAAGTATTCGTAACCGACGATGGCGCAGAGACTGACCTCGACCTCGGCCATTATGAGCGCTTCATCGATATCAACCTGAACAAATACTCTAACGTGACAACCGGGAAAATTTACTCAACGGTGTTGAAAAAAGAGCGCCGCGGTGATTACCTCGGAGGAACGGTACAGGTGATTCCGCATATTACCAATGAAATCAAGGAAAAGGTGTTCCGTGCTGGCAAAGAGACAGGCGCAGATGTTGTCATTACGGAAATCGGCGGTACAGTTGGGGACATCGAGTCGCTGCCGTTTCTGGAAGCAATCCGCCAGATTAAGAATGATGCCGGTCGTGACAATGTGATGTACATCCACTGTACGCTCGTTCCTTACATTAAGGCTGCCGGTGAAATGAAAACGAAGCCGACCCAGCACAGCGTAAAAGAATTGCGCAGCCTGGGAATCCAGCCAAATATTATCGTTCTTCGCACCGAAATGCCGATCTCCCAGGAGATGAAGGACAAGATCGCTCTGTTCGGAGATATCGCTAAGGAAGCGGTTATTGAGGCGGCAGATGCGGAAACGCTTTATTCCATCCCTTTGGCCCTGCAGGAGCAGAAGATGGATCAGCTTGTATGCGATCACTTCAAACTGGAATGCAATGATGCAGACATGACCGAGTGGCGTGCATTGGTCGAAAAAGTAACGCATCTTACTGGCAAGACAAGAATTGCCCTTGTCGGCAAATATGTGGAACTGCAGGATGCCTATATTTCTGTCGTGGAATCTTTGAAGCACGCAGGCTATGCATTTGACAGTGATATTGAAATCAAGTGGATAAACGCAGAGGAAGTAACAACTGAAAATGTCGTTGAATTGCTGGATGACGTCAATGGCATTCTTGTTCCAGGCGGATTCGGCGATCGCGGAATCGAAGGAAAAATTCTTGCGACTCAGTATGCGCGTGAGAACAAAGTGCCTTTCTTCGGAATTTGCCTTGGCATGCAGCTGGCATCTGTTGAGTTTGCACGTCATGTTCTTGGACTGAAGGATGCTCACTCAGCGGAAATCATGCCAAACACACCTTATCCAATCATCGACCTTCTTCCAGAGCAGAAGGATATTGAAGATCTTGGCGGAACACTTCGCCTCGGGCTATATCCTTGTAAACTTGTCGAAGACTCAAAAGCCTTCGCTGCTTACGGTGATGACCTAATATATGAACGCCATCGCCATCGTTACGAGTTCAACAACGAATACCGTCAGGCAATGGAAAAGCAAGGCTTTATCTTCTCTGGGACAAGCCCAGATGGCCGTTTGGTTGAAATCATCGAACTGAAGGACCACCCTTGGTTCTTGGCATCGCAGTTCCATCCTGAATTCACATCAAGACCAACTCGACCACAGCCATTATTCAGAGACTTTATTGAAGCATCTATTAAAACGAAAAAATAACCGTAAAAAAAAGCCGGAGCATATCGAGGCCACTGAAAAAGTCCTTAAAGGTTGGCCTTGTTAAAATGGACCGGTTGATCTCCACTCCAGGTCGCGGGGCGTGCGGTGAGCCTCCTAAGCGCCTGGATCCCGCAGGAGTCTACGCACACCTTTCGTTCCAATCAACCTAGTGATACTAGACCTATGTGGTAGACAAACTATAAGCCGTTCAAATCCTTTACTTTTTTAAGGATTCGGGCGGCTTTTATTTTATAATAGAATCAATCTAGTCGAATTGGGTGGTTTCAATGATGTCTATGCAACAAACAATCAAACTAAGTCCTTACAGAAAAAGAACCGGTTCTTTTCGTTTGGATTTTCTAGAAAATCTTAAATATCGGCAGATTTTCAGTGGCCTCAGCATATCTCTGGCTTTTTTTTACGCGGTTAATACTCTGCCAATATTTCTTCGATCGTGAATTTCAGGCCAAAATAGAGGAACAATCCGGCAATAGAAGTGGGATAGCCAACTCTGTTGCCGAGTTCATCGGGCAGCAGTCCTTTGGTGATTCGCAAGTCTATATGGACATCTGCGAGCGTATTCAATCCCTTCCCTTCAGTCCGAACAGTAGAAACTGCCACGAATGGGATCGCTTTTTCCTGTAAAATGGCTGCGATTTCGACTGCTTCTTCGTCATCAGCATAGCGGCTGACGATCAGCACGCGGTCGGCGTCATCCACTTCTATCTCATCCGATAAGATGCATGCGGACGCAAGTGGTTCTTCGCCGTAAATGGCCTCGAGTTCAACAGCCTTCATTTCCCTTGTTCCATAAATCCAGATTCTGCCTTCCCCAGCAGCCGCCTGTGCGAGCAACCTTGCTCCATCCTCAAGTGCAAATGCTTCTTTTTCCAGCAGCCGCTGAAAGTAGCCGCCAAGTTGTGTTGAAAACATTTTTAACATTCCTGTACCTCCGTTCTTTGCCTATACTAATGTAAAGTACTACAATCGCAAGAAAAAAGCATCTGTTGAAAAATATCTTTAAAAATATGGCAGGAATTTCTTGTATTATCACGAACTGTATAAATGGGGATATATCAACCGTTTCCTCGATCATACATGTATAAAATTACTACATAATTTATTAGGGGGAAAGAGGCGGCATGAAAGAAAACATACTAATAGTCGACGACCAGTTCGGCATCAGGATTCTACTGAATGAAGTGCTGCAAAAAGAAGGATATCAAACGTACCAGGCTGCAAACGGCGTTCAGGCACTGGAGCTAGTTAAGAATCATCCACCTGATCTTGTGCTTCTGGACATGAAAATTCCGGGTATGGATGGAATTGAAATTTTAAAAAGAATGAAAGTAATCGACCCAGAAATACGAGTGATCATTATGACCGCCTATGGCGAGCTGGACATGATCAAGGAAGCGATGAGCCTTGGAGCATTGACTCATTTCGCCAAGCCATTCGATATCGATGACATCCGCGCGGCGGTAAAAAAATACTTGCAAGTAGTTTCAAAAGACTGAGACCCATTGGCAGCGTTTGCATTATATCATTTTTATGACACTTGCAAAAACAAGGCTTGAACAATGGCAATTCTGATTTTCTTTTGGTATGATACATATGAATTCCACAGGATCATTTCGTTTTGATGAATGCCATCTCGGGTACATAATCAAAAGCGGGTAGGGAAACCCTTTAATAGAGTAGCATAATCAAAAAAAACGATTGATCATAACGAAGGAGGAAAAGATATGCCATTAGTTCCAATGACTGAAATGCTGAAAAAAGCCAATGCAGAGGGCTACGCTGTTGGGCAATTTAACTTAAATAACCTTGAATTCACTCAAGCGATCCTTCAAGCGGCAGAAGCCGAGAAATCACCAGTAATCCTTGGTGTTTCTGAAGGTGCAGCGCGCTACATGGGCGGATTTAAAACGGTAGTTAAAATGGTAGAAGGTTTGATGGAGGACTATCAAATTACAGTTCCTGTTGCTATTCACCTCGACCACGGTTCGAGTTTCGACAAATGCAAAGAGGCAATTGATGCTGGCTTTACATCTGTTATGATCGATGCTTCCCATAGTTCATTCGAAGAGAATATTGAAATCACTTCAAAAGTGGTAGAATACGCTCATTCAAAAGGTGTTTCAGTGGAAGCGGAACTTGGAACGGTCGGCGGCCAGGAAGATGATGTCGTTGCGGACGGCGTTACCTATGCGGACGTTCAAGAGTGCAAAACACTTGTGGAGCGCACAGGCATCGACTGCCTTGCACCGGCACTTGGCTCCGTACACGGACCATACAAGGGTGAACCTAAGCTAGGTTTTAAAGAAATGGAAGAAATCAACAAAATTGCAGGCGTGCCATTAGTATTGCACGGAGGAACTGGTATTCCGACAAAAGACATCCAGAAATCCGTCTCTTTAGGAACTGCGAAAATCAATGTAAACACAGAAAATCAAATTGCTTCAGCTAAAGCAGTGCGTCAAGTACTGGCAGAAAAGCCGAACGAATACGATCCACGTAAATATCTTGGACCAGCTCGCGACGCAATTAAGGAAACGGTAATCGGCAAAATGCGCGAATTCGGTTCTTCCAACAAGGCGTAAAAGCACGGAAAGTTTATTAGAATGAAACCGCCTTACCTAAGGCGGTTTTTATCCATTATAGAATAATTCGAATTTCGCTCCGCTTGAAGGGGTTGGCTAAGTTTTTTGTTTTGAAAATTATCTCGACTGGAGGCGTTTACAAATGAAGTTTTTTATCGATACTGCTAATATGGATGAAATCCGCGAGGCCTATGCACTTGGAATAGTATCAGGGGTGACAACGAACCCGTCCCTTGTCGCGAAAGAAAAGAATGTGAAGTTTGAAGACCGCCTGAAGGAAATCACTCAGCTTGTTTCTGGTTCTGTTAGTGCCGAAGTCATTGCGCTTGATGCAGAAGGAATGATCAAAGAAGGAAGAGAGTTAGCTGGGATCGCGCCGAACATCACCGTCAAAGTTCCGATGACTCCAGAAGGGCTCAAGGCTGTTTCCGTATTTTCAAAAGAAGGAATTAAGACAAATGTAACCCTCGTCTTCAGTGCGAACCAGGCATTGCTGGCAGCTAGAGCGGGAGCTACATACGTATCGCCTTTCCTTGGTCGCCTTGATGACATCGGCCATAATGGACTCGACTTGGTTTCGACGATTGCCGAGATTTTCACGATCCACGGAATCGAGACGGAAATCATCGCTGCATCAATCCGCCACCCGCAGCACGTAACAGACGCAGCACTGCGAGGCGCGCACATCGCCACCGTTCCATACAAAGTCATTCAGCAAATGTTCAGTCACCCGCTGACCGACAAAGGAATCGAAGCATTTTTGAAAGACTGGGAATCTCGTGGTCTGTAATAGGCATTTTAGAATGGGGTTTGGGAATTTCATACTCTTGTTGTAAAAAATATACCTCTTAGATTTCACGCAATTCAATCTACGTAGAGCCAAAATCGGTCTTAGCTGTAACCTTGTTTGCATCTCCAGCTCGACCTTACATCACGGCTTAGAAGGGAGTCAGAAATGGAAAAGCTTAAGATTGCAGGCGGCTATCCTTTAAAAGGGACTGTTCGAGTCAGCGGTGCGAAAAACAGCGCAGTAGCCTTAATTCCCGCAACCATTTTAGCAGAATCGCCTGTGACCATTGAAGGTTTGCCGGATATTTCCGATGTTCATATGCTCAAGGACTTGATGGAGGAAATTGGCGGTTCTGTTGAATACTCAAACAATGAAATGACGGTTGATCCGTCTTCCATGATTTCCATGCCTTTGCCGAATGGAAAAGTGAAAAAGCTGCGAGCTTCGTACTATTTGATGGGAGCAATGCTTGGACGTTTCAAAAAGGCTGTCATTGGACTGCCTGGCGGATGCCATTTGGGCCCGAGACCGATTGACCAGCACATAAAAGGATTTGAAGCGCTCGGTGCCAGCGTGACAAATGAACAGGGAGCCATCTATCTTCGGGCAGATGAGCTTCGCGGTGCGAGAATCTATTTGGACGTCGTAAGCGTCGGGGCAACCATCAATATTATGCTTGCTGCCGTAAGAGCGAAGGGGCGCACGATCATTGAAAATGCCGCAAAAGAACCGGAAATCATTGACGTAGCAACCTTGCTCACCAATATGGGAGCGAAAATCAAAGGCGCCGGTACCGACGTCATCCGCATTGACGGGGTCGACGAGCTTCACGGCTGCCGCCACACGATTATCCCGGACCGGATCGAGGCGGGAACATACTTAATCCTTGGCGCAGCGATTGGGCAAGGTGTCACGATTGACAACGTCATTCCACAGCATATTGAGTCCCTTGTGGCCAAGCTGAAGGAAATGGGTGTGAAGATAGAGGTAAGCGATGAACAAATCTATGTTGCCCCGGCGGACAGGTACAAAGCAATTGACATTAAAACGCTCGTCTATCCCGGATTTCCGACCGACCTGCAACAGCCGTTCACAGCCTTGCTGACAAAAGCAGAAGGATCAAGCGTCGTAACCGATACGATCTATGGCGCACGCTTCAAGCATATCGATGAATTAAGAAGAATGAATGCCAATATTAAGGTAGAAGGCAGATCTGCGATCATCAGCGGACCAATCAAGCTTCAGGGAGCCAAGGTCAGGGCAAGCGACCTCCGAGCTGGAGCGGCGCTTGTGATTGCCGGACTTATCGCTGAAGGTGTTACAGAAGTGACGGGAGTAGAACACATCGATCGCGGCTACAGCCACATCGTTGAAAAGCTAAACGGAATTGGCGCGACAATCTGGCGGGAAGATTTAACTTCGGAAGAGCAAGAAGAAGTGAAAAAATCATAAAAAGTATAGTACAATGGAGTGGTACTATACGAATAGTGGTGCTAATGTGGAGCCAAACTGCAAAATAGTATAACCTATTTTGTCATCGAGCCACTTGATTCCCAAGATTTATGGGAAGGAAGTTGGCAGGGGGATACGGTTGCGGTGGGCATTAGCCCCGTTCATGATTAGGGGATGATCATATGGAACGTAGCTTAACGATGGAACTTGTCCGCGTGACGGAGGCGGCGGCACTTGCATCCGCCCGCTGGATGGGCCGCGGAAAAAAAGACGAGGCGGACGATGCAGCAACGTCGGCAATGAGAGATGTGTTTGATACCATCCCGATGAAAGGTACCGTCGTGATCGGAGAGGGAGAGATGGATGAAGCGCCGATGCTGTATATCGGTGAAAAGCTTGGGACAGGCTTTGGCCCGCGGTTAGACGTAGCGGTAGACCCATTGGAAGGAACGAATATCGTAGCGTCTGGCGGCTGGAATGCACTTGCTGTTCTCGCCGTAGCGGATCATGGAAACCTGCTGCATGCTCCTGACATGTACATGGATAAGCTGGCGGTGGGACCTGAAGCGGTCGGAATGGTCGATATCAATGCTTCTGTGCTTGATAATCTAAAGGCAGTGGCGAAAGCGAAGAACAAGGATATTGAGGATGTTGTCGCAACGGTATTGTATCGCCCGCGCCATGAGCAGATCATTGCCGAGCTTCGCGATGCTGGAGCTAGGATTAAGCTCATCAACGACGGAGATGTAGCTGGCGCTATCAACACGGCGTTTGATTTTACCGGTGTAGATATTTTGTTTGGATCTGGCGGAGCACCAGAAGGAGTCATCGCAGCGGTAGCGTTGAAAAGCCTCGGCGGTGAGATCCAGGGGAAACTGCTGCCGCAAAACGACGCAGAGCTGGAGCGATGCAAAAGTATGGGCATTGATGTTAACCGGATCCTGCTTATGGATGATTTTGTCCGCGGCGACGATGCGATCTTTGCGGCCACAGGCGTAACAGACGGTGAGCTCCTCAAAGGAGTTCAGTTCAAAGGCTCCTATGGCTCCACCCACTCCATCGTCATGCGCGCTAAATCCGGTACAGTCCGGTTCATCGAAGGCCAGCACAGCCTGAAGAAAAAGCCGCACTTAGTCATGAAATCATAAAGGATTTTCAAACAGCAGGGAAGGCGGCTCCCTCCGGATCTTTGGACCCCGATTTGTGGGTGGAACTGCCTTTGTGCTCCCTTTTATAGGCAACGAAAATAAAAAGATTGCTTATTTTTTGTGTTTCAGGGTAAAATGAAAATTGTTTTGATAAAAATGCATGTCAATGTTGTACCTTCATTAATTCCTTCTTACAACCTTCAAAGGAACTCATTTCTTCTTTTTCCATCCATACGCGGAAATTCTTATCCATTTTTTTATGGGGGAAATCGAAATATTTTAAGGCGTGGTGACATTATGGAAGTTAATATTTCAAGCTTGGAAAATATGAAATTAAAAGAGCTGTATGAGCTTGCAAAAGAGTATAAAATCTCTTACTACAGCAAGCTGTCGAAAAAGGAACTGATTTTTGCTATTTTAAAAGCTCGTGCGGAATTGCAGGGTTATTTTTTCATGGAAGGTGTCCTCGAAATTATCCAGTCGGAGGGCTTTGGATTCCTGCGCCCAATCAACTATTCGCCAAGCTCGGAGGATATTTATATCTCGGCTTCGCAGATCCGCCGATTTGATTTAAGAAATGGCGATAAAGTTTCGGGGAAGGTCCGTCCGCCTAAAGAAAACGAACGCTATTTTGGCTTGCTTCAAGTCGAGGCTGTCAACGGCGATGACCCGGAATCGGCGAAGGAAAGGGTTCATTTCCCTGGACTGACGCCGCTGTATCCTGATCGCCAGATGAAGCTGGAGACAGAGCAAAACAAAGTGTCAACACGAATCATGGATGTGCTTGCCCCAGTCGGCTTCGGGCAGCGCGGCCTGATTGTTGCTCCGCCAAAGGCTGGTAAGACGATGCTGATCAAAGAAATCGCGAACAGCATTACCATGAACCATCCAGAAGCAGAACTAATTGTGCTGTTGATCGACGAGCGTCCGGAAGAGGTTACCGATATCGAACGGTCCGTTGCCGCCGATGTTGTCAGCTCTACCTTTGACGAAGTGCCGGAAAACCATATTAAAGTGGCTGAGCTTGTTCTCGAGCGTGCGATGCGCCTTGTGGAGCACAAGCGCGATGTCATCATTTTGATGGACAGCATTACTCGCCTTGCCCGTGCCTATAATCTGGTTATCCCGCCAAGCGGCCGCACCTTGTCAGGCGGTATTGACCCTGCCGCATTTCACCGTCCTAAGCGCTTTTTCGGAGCTGCCCGCAATATCGAAGAAGGCGGCAGCTTAACGATTCTCGCAACTGCGCTGATTGATACAGGGTCCCGCATGGATGATGTCATCTATGAAGAGTTCAAGGGAACAGGCAATATGGAGCTGCATCTCGACCGCGCACTTGCGGAAAGAAGGATTTTCCCGGCAATCGACATTCGCCGTTCGGGAACGCGAAAAGAAGAGTTGCTCATTCCGAAAGACCAATTGGACAAGCTGTGGGCGATTCGCAAATCGATGTCGGATTCACCGGATTTCTCGGAAAAATTCCTGCGCAAGCTAAAGTTGTCCAAATCGAATGAGGATTTCTTCGCGATCTTGGGGGAAGAAATGAAAGGCAACAACAAGCGTTCCTAATTCCAAAATTTGGTTTGTAAATTGAGCTTGAAATATAAAGATAGACTTGGTATAATAGTGTCAGTGTGTTTTTTCAATAACGGCATAACTCTGTTTCGGATATGATTCAGGGCGGAAGGAGATGAAAAGAATGAAATCAGGAATTCATCCAAATTACAAAACAGCTAAGGTGACTTGCGCTTGCGGAAACGAATTCGAAACTGGTTCTGTGAAGAACGAGATTCGCGTTGAAACTTGCTCTGAATGCCACCCATTCTATACTGGACGTCAAAAGTTTGCAGAAGCCGGCGGACGTGTAGACCGCTTCAACAAAAAATACGGTCTTAAAGAAAAAATTCAGTAATATAAGAAAAGCGCAAGCGCCT
>NZ_JXIQ01000067.1 GCF_000934845.1 Mesobacillus subterraneus | reverse complement strand
AGTCATTCAAGAATCCCACTCGTTAAACCGTAAGGTTTAGGGCTTGCCCCTTTAGGGGTGGGAGTCTCAAAAAACACCATTCAATGCGACCGTTTTTGTAGGAGCTTTGTCTGTAATAGCTGCAAATGTGCTATCGATTGAAACGATTATCAAGTTTGTCAATTTCGGTGCTTTAACATCGTTTATGTTGTTGAACTTGACCGTGTTCGTGTACTTCTATCTTAAAAAGAAAGAACGCGGTACGAGAGGATTTTTTCAGTATGTAGTGTTTCCACTAATCGGATTTGGTGTGATCGCGTATGTTTGGTCTGGTTTTGACAAAATGACCTTCATTGTCGGCTTTAGCTGGCTGGTAATTGGAGTCGTAATCGGTGCGATTAAATCTAAGGGATACAAAGAAGTACCTGCTGCTTTGAAGGACCTATAATGCCGTATAATCCCCAGGGCATTTCTATAGGGAAGGATTCAATCATTTGAAAGGGAGGAAAAAATGATGACCAGTGCACAAACAAATATTGTACCCATTAGCGGAGGCTTCCATGTATGGACAAGAAGAGTAGGGGAAAGCCCAATCAAGGTTTTGCTGCTACATGGGGGACCTGGAAGTACTCATGAATACCTGTCTTGTTTTGAAAATGAATTGCCGCCCGAAGGAATAGAAATATATTTTTATGACCAGCTAGGATCGTATCATTCAGATCAGCCGAATGATCCTTCGCTTTGGAATGTAGAACGATTTAGAGAAGAAGTAGAAGAGGTTCGTAAATACTTGGGCTTGGATCAGTTTTATCTGTTCGGTTCTTCCTGGGGCGGATTGCTCGGTATGGAATACGCATTGAAATACCAAGAGAATCTAAAGGGATTGATCATATCCAATATGACAGCCAGTATTGCATCCTATGTGGAGCATATCAACCACCTGCGTGACCAGCTTCCTGCCGACATCGTCACGACGATGAAAGCATATGAAGCAGCAGAAGACTATGAAAATCCTGAATACCAGGAGCTGATTCAGATCCATTTGAATGAAAAACATATATGCCGCCTTGTTCCATGGCCAGAGTCCGTGGTCAGAGGATTTTCGCGAATGAATCCTCAAGTGTATAACACGATGCAAGGACCTAATGAATTTTTGGTTAACGGAACGTTCAAGGATTGGGATCGCTGGGACGATATCCATGAAATCAAAGTGCCGACACTGATTCTGGGCGGAAAATATGACTCGATGGATCCGGAAGACAAAAAAGAAATGGGCAGACGTATCCCCAACTCACGCGTAGGCATTTGCGAAAATGGCAGCCATCTATCGATGTGGGATGATTCCGAAACCTACTTTGCTTTCATTAAAAACTTCATTAAGGATGTGGAAGCTGGGAAGCAAATTGGACCAGCAAATCATTCAGCAAAAGCATAAAAACAGCGACGAGGGCAACAGCTCTCGTCCCTTTTTTATTTAATGGCGGAGAGCAGGGAAAAATCTCAAAGAATAAGCGTTTTTCCGAGCGGCAGGAACACATTTTACTCTTTTTTCAGATAGTCTTCCTCAAATTTCTTAATCGTCCTGCTAATACGGTCGAACAAGAGTAACTTCGGACAGGTTTGGCAGGAAAAGACGAAAAGTAGTCCGAACAAGGGGCCAACTTCGGACAGGTTTTGGAGGAAAAAGCGAAAAGTAGTCCGAACTAGAGTCAACTTCGGACAGGTTTTGTGGGAAAAGGCGGAAAGTAGTCCGAACAAGAGCCGAGTTCGGACAGGTTTGGCAGGAAAAGACGGAAAGTAGTCCGAACTGGAGCCAAGTTCGGACAGGTTTTGCAGGAAAAGGTGAAAAGTAGTCCGAACTGGAGCCAAGTTCGGACAGGTTTTGCAAGAAAAGGTGAAAAGTAGTCCGAACTAGGTCCAACTTCGGACAGGTTTTGTGGAAAAGAGGAAAAGTAGTCCGAACAAGGGCCAAGTTCGGACAGGTTTTGGTGGAAAAGAGGAAAAGTAGTCCGAACTTGGGCCAACTTCGGACAGGTTTTGCAAGAAAAGACGGAAAGTAGTCCGAACAAGAGCGAACTTCGGACAGGTTTGGGAGGAAAAGTCGAAAAGTAGTCCGAACAAGAGCCAACTTCGGACAGGTTTTGCAGGAAAAGGAGGAAAGTAGTCCGAACAGAGTCCATCTTCGGACAGGTTTTGCAGGAAAAGAGGAAAAGTAGTCCGAACAAGAGCGAACTTCGGACAGGTTTGGCAGGAAAAAGCGAAAAGTAGTCCGAACAGGGGCCAATCGTTACCGTCTAAAAAAACGCCTAGCATACAAAAGTTTCCCTTCTTATGTTATGGTTGAACCGCCACCACCAAACCGGGTGATTAGGAGAAAAAAATGTCGACGAGAGTTGGCAATGCAATTTTTTTCGCTGACAAAAGTCTGATTTGTGGGTAAAATTATCAAAACGAGAGTAAGAGGGATTATATGAATAATCGACACTATGAGGTATTGAAGGTCTTGCTCGAAAGGGACCAAACCTTTTCTGTAAAAGAGTTGGCTGATATCGCGGGGTGCTCGGAGAAAACGATCAGGAATGATTTTAAAATAATAGACGATTGGCTCGATGCGGAGACGAACTTGCGAATGGTTAGGAAGCCAGGTCTGGGGATTTTTATCGACGGGAACCAGCAAGAAAAAGCAAATATTTTCCAAAGAGTGAAGAAAATGAACGGCGATGAGGTTTCGGATACTTTAAGGAAGCTGAACATTATCAAAATGCTGTTGTTAAAAGATGGGCCCTCCACATTACAAGACTTTGCTGAGCATTTTTATGTCAGCAAGACTGTGATTCGGAGTGACCTTGAAGAAATAGAAGAGTGGCTCGCAAGGTTTGAGTTGCGATTATTAAAGAAGCAGGGGCATGGAATTGAAGTGATTGGCGTAGAAAAGAGTTGGCGAAGTGCACTTTCCCAGGTTACCCATTTGATCATCCAAGCGGCTGCGGAGGAACGGAGATCGGTTGGGAGTATATTTGAACAAGGGGAAATTGATTTTACGAGAAGCAGGTTAAGGAAATTGGAAGGCGAACTTGGGTTTTCTTTTACAGATGAGGCGCTTGAAAATCTAGTGACCCATATTTTAATATCGATTAAAAGGGTGAAGCAAGGCAGCAGGATTGAGCTTTCGAATGAGGAGATAGCCCAGATAGAAAGAAAGGCTGAATATGGGATAATCCGTCAGTTTGCCAAGGATCTTGAAAAAGCTATGGCAATCAACCTTCCTAAGGAAGAAATAATGTATATCACTGTTCGAATCCTTGGTTCGAGGATTTATTATCCTTCCACGATTGATGTGGCGAAAATGGGAAATGAGTTGGCAAAACTGGATCAGGATGCTGTTTCTTTTACCAAAAAGTTGATATCAGCCGTTTCTGATGTGACGGGAGACCCATATTTTAATGACCACCATTTGTTGATCGGGCTAGCATTGCATATGCAAACGACTTTTTACCGGCTAAAGTACTCTTTTCCAGTGAAGAACCCGTTGCTGTACGACATAAAGAGAATGTATTTTACGCTATTTGAAACGATTTTTTATGTGATGCCAGCTGTTTTGCAAGAGGAAAAAATCACTGTTCCTGAGGATGAAATCGCCTATATTACCCTGCATTTTCAGGCTTCATTTGAGAGGCTTGGC
The DNA here is from genome assembly GCF_000934845.1 of Mesobacillus subterraneus. Lineage (GTDB taxonomy): Bacteria > Bacillota > Bacilli > Bacillales > Cytobacillaceae > Mesobacillus > Mesobacillus stamsii. The sequence goes on along the minus strand of NZ_JXIQ01000067.1, from coordinate 20,567 downwards.
AAGCAAACTTCTACCAACAGGAAGGTGCTGCTCGTCTGTTCGATGGGTGTAGGCATGTCGCAGCTGATGCAGACGAAGCTCGAAAGGAAATTCCATCATCTTGAGATCGTCGGGACTTCCTCCGTCAAAGATAGCAAAAAAGAAATCAACGAGAAAAAACCAGATCTGATCATCAGTACCGTACCATTTGAAAGTAGCTCGGTACCACTAATCACGGTTTCTCCTTTTCTAATGCTAGAAGAAGAAAGGAAGATAAAAGACTTTTTAGAGAATCCTGTTCCTGAACAACTAGCAAAAAACTATCCGACCATCGGCTGGCTGATGGAAAAAGACTTGATCTTGATAAATTCAGAACGGAATACCAGGCCGGGAATCATTGGCAGACTCGCAGACCTTCTGATAGAAAAAGGAGCTGCAAAACCTGAATATAAGCAATCTGTTTACTTGCGGGAAGAACAGTCCTCTACCGTTATCGGCAGCGGCATTGCGATTCCGCACGGAAACCCTGATTTTGTCGATGAAGCCAAACTAGCCGTCGCTCTGTTCCAAAACCCGATCCAGTGGGGGAGTGAAAAGGTTTCAGTAGTGTTCCTGCTGGCAATTGATCATAAAAATAAAGGCATGTTAAAAGAGTTGTTCAAAGAAATCTCACGGTTGATGGATGATCAAGCAGCCGTGCAGAAATTAAGGGAATTATCATCAGCTGAAAAAGTGTGGAAGTTTTTTCAGTAAAAGTGAAAGCGTTTTTCCTTAATTGCATATTGCCGGAACTTACGGTAAAAGTAGTACTTTTGGATTGGTTCGTTTCGGGTATGATAAGGATGTAATTATTGTTACTCTATTTTTCGAGGAGGTATACAAAATGAAGTTATTGGCGATTACATCCTGTCCAAATGGTATTGCTCATACGTATATGGCAGCAGAAAATCTTCAGAAAACGGCTGAAAAGCTGGGTGTTTCCATTAAGGTTGAAACGCAAGGCTCGATCGGTGTGGAAAATGAATTTACCGCTGACGAGATCGAAGCAGCCGACGGCATTATTATTGCAGCAGATAAAACGGTAGATAAAAGCCGGTTTGTTGGAAAAAGGCTGTTTGAAACTGGTGTTCAAGATGGTATCCACAAAGCAGAGGATTTAATTAAGCGCTTTGAAACTGGGAATGTACCAGTGTATAAAGGCGATCACCAATCGACAATTAATAAATTGAAGGAAGAAAGAAAGAGCAAGCAAAACCCTGTTTACCGCCACTTGATGAATGGAGTTTCTTATATGATCCCATTCGTTGTTGTTGGCGGACTATTGATCGCTCTTGCTTTAGCATTAGGAGGGGAACCGACAGATACTGGCCTGGCAATTCCGGAAGGGTCGATGTGGAACAAGGTTCTTAGTGTAGGTGCAGCAGGTTTCACATTCATGGTGCCAATTCTTGCTGGATTTATCGCAATGAGCATTGCGGACCGTCCGGGTCTTGCTCCTGGTATGATCGGCGGCTATATTGCAGCAAATGGAAGTTTTTACGACAGTGAAGCAGGTGCTGGTTTCCTTGGAGGAATCCTTGCTGGTTTTGTAGCTGGTTACGTTGCGAAGTGGATTAAAACTTGGCCGATTCCGAAAATGCTTCAGCCAATTATGCCGATTCTGGTTATTCCGCTTTTAGCATCATTAGCGGTTGCATCTTTGTTTATCTTCATAGTCGGTGCTCCGATTGCAAGTTTGATGGATGGATTGACTGCCTTCCTTAATGGAATGCAGGGCGCAAGCAGCATTGTGCTTGCTTTACTCCTCGGCGCGATGATTTCATTTGATATGGGTGGTCCTGTCAACAAGGTTGCCTTCCTGTTTGGTGCAAGTATGATTGGCGCAGGAAACACCGAGGTGATGGGGGCAATTGCAGCAGCAATCTGTGTCCCGCCGCTCGCTATGGGCGTCGCAACTTTATTGAACAAGAAGAAATACGAAGAAGCCGAACAAGAAGCAGGAAAAGCGGCACTGGCAATGGGTCTCGTAGGGATCACGGAAGGTGCTATCCCCTTTGCTGCAAAAGATCCGCTGCGCGTTATTCCTAGTATTATGGTTGGATCCATGCTCGCATCCGTTATCGCCATGCTTGGCAATGTGGGCAATAACGTCCCACACGGAGGACCGGTCGTAGCTGTTCTTGGAGCGATAACAAACCCAGTTATGTACTTCATTGGCATTCTTGCAGGAGTCTTTGTCGCAGCCTTTATGGTAAACGTATTAAAAAAGAACGTCTAAATCAACTTTGCGAAGCAACTGATAGGAGTGTTATCGATGAAATTAACCGATTTGACGAACCGCGAGCTAATTAGCACAGAGCTTAAAGGCTCCACACAAAAAGAGATTATCGATGAAATGATCGAAAAGCTTGATGGAGTAGGTGTGCTTAAATCAAAGCGTAAATTCAGGAAGGCGATTGAAAAACGGGAAGAAGAAGGCAGCACAGGAATCGGTTTCGGTATTGCCATCCCTCACGGCAAGTCAAAAGCTGTAACATCTCCTCAGGTTGCTTTTGGCATTAAAAGGGAAGGAGTGGATTGGAAAAGTGCCGATGGCTCATTGGCCAAGCTCATCTTCATGATTGCAGTTCCCGAAGAAAGCGCTGGGAACGAGCACTTGAAAATCCTGCAAATGCTTTCCCGTAAATTAATGAATGAAGAGTTCAGAGAGTCGCTGATCCATGTCCAGACAACAGACGACGCATATAAGCTGCTTGAAGAAATCGAATAGGAAAAATGCAGAGGAGAGATGAATCAATCTCTTCTCTTTTTTATGGAAGGAGACAGTAATCATGCTTGAGAAAATTCATAAAGGCTTGGTTGTATCGTGTCAGGCTTTGGAGAACGAGCCTTTGCACAGCCCGTTTATTATGGGCAGAATGGCGCTTGCGGCAGAGCACGGAGGAGCTGTAGGAATCCGGGCAAATACAGCGGCGGATTTATATGAAATCAAGAGGAATGTAAAACTCCCGGTAATTGGAATTGTAAAGCAGGACTATTCGGACTCCAAAGTCTACATCACGCCTACGATCAAAGAAGTGGAGGAGCTAGTCTTTGCTGGAGCTGAGATGATTGCCACCGACGCAACAAAGCGAAAACGTCCTGGTGAAAACGATCTGCAAACCTTTTTTACAGAAGTAAAACAGAAATTTCCGCAACAACTGCTGATGGCAGACATAGCGACGGTGGGAGAGGCATTTTTTGCGCAGGAATTAGGATTTGATTGTGTTTCCACTACTTTAGTCGGCTATACCGTTGAAACAGCTGGACAGAAAGTATATGATCATGACTTTCAGCTTTTAAAAGAAATGATTGCTAACGTAAACATTCCGGTAGTTGCTGAAGGAAATATTCTTACGCCAGAGATGGCCAAAAGATGCTTGGAATTAGGTGCCCATGCGGTTGTTGTTGGGGGAGCGATCACGCGGCCGCAGACTATTACGAGAAGATTTGCGGAAACGATGAAGGGGCCGGATCCACAGAGTATGACATGGATCTGTAAATGAAAGAAGCATCGGGAACGACTGCGTTCCCGATGCTTCTTCATTGATCCATTACAATACTTTTCCTAGAAATGCTTTAGTACGTTCGTGTTGTGGGTTACCAAATAATTCACTAGGTACATTTTCTTCCACGATAAAACCGCCGTCCATGAAGATAACGCGATCGCCGACTTCACGGGCAAAGCCCATTTCATGCGTGACGACGACCATTGTCATTCCTTCGCGGGCAAGATCTTTCATTACCTCGAGAACTTCTCCGATCATTTCGGGATCAAGCGCGGAGGTAGGTTCATCGAACAACATAACCTTTGGTTCCATTGCAAGAGCTCTGGCAATAGCGACACGCTGCTTTTGGCCGCCGGATAACTCTCCCGGATAGCTATTCGCTTTTTCCTCGAGCCCTACTTTTTTCAGAAGTTGAAGGGCTGTCTGTTTCGCTGCCTCTTTGTCCGCACCCCTCGCTTTGATTGGGGCCAGCGTAATGTTTTCCATCACGGTCATATGCGGAAAGAGATTGAAGTGTTGGAACACCATCCCTACTTCCTGGCGAATTTTATTGATGTTGATTTTCGGGTCGGTGATATCATGTCCATTGACAATGACATGGCCATCTGTGATATCTTCAAGCCTATTCAAGCATCGCAGGAAGGTACTTTTTCCAGAACCGGAAGGACCGATGACACAAACCACTTCCTGCTCCTTCACCTCTGTACTAATATCTTTTAACACTTCGAGTTGCCCGAAGGATTTTTTTAAATTATCGACTTGAATCACGCTCATCGCTGTTCATACCTCCTCTCTAAATAGTCGCCGAGTTTGGTAAGTAAGTATATTAGAATGAAATACATTAATGCTACCATTCCCCAAATTTTAAAAGGTTCATAGGTTGCTGATACAACGACTTGTCCTCTTTGTGTCAGTTCCGCAATGCCGATGACGGATAAGAGAGACGTGTCCTTCAGGCTAATGATCGCCTGGTTTACAAAGGTCGGCAGCATCCTTCTTAATGCCTGCGGCAAAATGACATAACGCATCGTCTGCGCACCGGTCAGACCGAGTGTTCGTGCCGCTTCCGTCTGGCCTTTGTCGATAGACTGGATGCCGGCTCGGACGATTTCGGCGATATAGGCACCCGCATTGATGGCGATACCAACTATCCCGGCAGTGACTGGCTGAAGCGATATGAACGGCAGGGTATTCAAGCCGAAATAAATAAAGAATAATTGAACGAGGAAAGGTGTTCCGCGGACAAAGTTTATGAACCAAATCGCGACCCACCTTAAAGGTGAAATCGGTGAAAGGCGGAAAAGTGCTGTAATTAACCCGATGATGAATCCGAACAGCAACCCAATTACGGTGATATACGCTGTCAGTTTTAACCCGGCCCATAAAACGGGAAGGGCCTCCTGGAAAATCTCCATATTCAAGCTCCTTTCATTTCTCGAAAAAGACAGCGCGCTTTACAAGAGCGCGCTGAAAATGTTGTTACTCTTTGTGCTGAAAATTTTTTACTCTCCAAGATACGTTTTTAAGATCTCGTCATACTTGCCATTATCACGAATTTTTTGAAGGCCGCTGTTTATTTTGCTAAGCAGGTCCTGGTTCGTGCCTTTTTTTACAGCGATACCATACTGGTCGCCGTTCAAGCGATCTCCGACGGTCTTCAGGTCAAGCTTGCTTGTTTTAATCGCATACGCGATAACAGGGTAGTCTTCAATCAAAACATCTGCATTCCCATTGGCAACTTCCTGGAACATCGATGGGCTGTCATTGAACTGTCGAACTTCCTTAATGCCAGCTTCTTCTTTGATCTTCTCGGCATATTGAGCACCTGTTGTACCATTTTTAACGGCGACGACCTTGCCTTTCAAGTCATCCATGCTAGTAATGTCACTATTATTTTCTGACACAACAAGTGTTAACCCGGCATCAAAGTATGGATCGGAAAAGTCGACTTTTGCTTTGCGCTCATCGGTGATGCTCATACCAGCGATGGCTACATCCAATTGATCAGCAAGAATCGCAGGAATAATTCCGCCAAAGTCCATCGGCTTCAATTCAATTTTAAAGCCTTCTTCCTCGGCAATCGCATTGATGACATCAATATCGATTCCCTTATACTCGCCGCCCTCTTCAAATTCAAACGGAGGATAAGTCGTATCGACCCCAACAGTATACGTTTTGCCAGCGTCGCCACTTCCCCCGCTAGTTGTTCCATCGTTCGATCCGCATGCAGCTAAGACAAGCATCATTGCCATTAAAAAGCTCACTAACTTTACTCTTTTCATCCAACCCCTCCACTCTCTTGCTAATTCAGTTCATAAGTCATGATATCAAAGATATTCAGTTTAATGCAATGGAAAAAACTTTCGGGACTTTTGGCGGCGGGAGGAAAGGAAGGTTTGTTGTATATTTATGTAACGAAAAGAGTAAACACAGTGGATTAGGCAGTCCTTTTTGAGATAAGCATTGAGATCACCTTTAAGACAGACTACTATTAATTTAAAGGCAGTTTACGGATGTTCTTTTTCCTATGGAAATTAATTTGAAAGGGCGGATGTTAACATGGAAAGCAGCAAATACCTGTTCAAAATCTTATGGAATCGCACTTGTTACAGAAAAGTGCAGTTATCAGGGAAATCACACGCTTTTGGATCTTCACAAATTAATACAAAAAGTACGCAAGCCATATGAAAGAAGGGTGCAAGTTAAAGTTAGCGCCCTTCTTTTTCTTTGTTCTCTAATAGAGCTCAAATGTTGTCCGAAGTAGGCACCAGTTCGGACAACTTTCCGGCTTTTCCCGTAAAAGCTGTCCAAGTTTCTTCCACTTCTTCCACATTGGCACTGAGAATAATAATTTTAGTAATGTTTGATTGAGTTTCTCCGGCAAGAGAGGAAAAATGCATGGATACAGCCCGAAAAGGCGGGTGTTTTTTAGATTTCCCCACTTCTATACGGCCAGCTCATCTCGATGGTTTCCGCTTAGGCATACCAATATCCCTCCTAATTTTTTACCAGTATATATAAGAACGTTGAGGAGATGATATCCTAAATTATGTAGTGTCACGAAATAAGTTTCTTTGCAAGATAGAGTCATGATATGATAAAAAAAGTCTCATATAAGGGGGCTTCGAGAATGAATTCACTTAAGTCAACAGCCATGTGGCTCGCCGGGGTCCAATGGTTATTTTTTATGTTTGCTAATACGGTTGTCATTCCGATCACGATCGGGCATGCTTTTGATCTCTCCGCGGCAGAGACAGCTTCGGCATTGCAGCTTTCGTTTATTTTTACAGGTGTAGCCTGCATTCTTCAAGTATTGATCGGTCATAAGTATCCGATTATGGAAGGTCAGGCGGGCCTATGGTGGGGGGCAATCCTCAGCATTGCTGCCTCAGCTTCGGCAGCCGGCTATACCCTGACGGAAGTAGGAGGTTCTCTATCACTCGGTATCATCCTTTCAGGAATCCTTGTTGCCACCCTTGGACTTTTAGGAATTGGCAAAATCCTCGACAGGATGTTCACTCCTGTTGTGATGAGTGCGGTGATGTTTTTGCTTGCAAGCCAACTGATCCTTATTTTTGTGAAAGGAATGTTTGGTATTACCGAAAATGGCGGGATAAATATGCCTGTTGCTACTCTTTCGGTTTTTCTTGTCATCCTGGTCGCATTTCTTACTATAAAAGGACCAGGCTTAATCAGTAACTTCTCTATTTTGATCGGGATTGTTATTGGATGGATCCTTTTTGCATTCTTTTTCGATACAGAGCCGCAAGCGGAAGCAGGATCAGGGAATTTGTTCATGCTTTTTCCATGGGGGGAACTGCATTTCAACTCGGGAATTGTCTTATTCGCTGTTCTTGCCGGTTTGGTGAATACGACAAATACGATGGCTTCTGTGAAAGGGGTCGCGTCCATTGTGAAAAAAAACCCAGATGAGGGAACATACCGCAGGGCGTTCCTGCTTACCGGAGCAAATTCGGTTTTTGCAGGACTCTTTGGCCTAGTTCCTTATGCGCCATACATCTCATCGATTGGATTCCTTCAGTCGACGAGGATCATGAACAGGGCGCCGCTTTTGATTGGAGGCGGATTGTTTGCGATCCTTGGCCTGGTGCCTCCTCTCGGTTCGTTTTTTTCTACTCTTCCTGCAAGTGTGGGGAATGCAGTCCTCTTTGTTGCTTATCTTCAGTTATTTAGTGGAGCCGTCAGGAATCTTGAAGGGATCGAACTGAGCCATAAAACAATATACCGTATTGCCGCACCGGTCCTATTCGGAATAGCCTTGATGAATATACCGGCATCTGCATTCAGTACAATTCCAATGATGATTAGACCGCTCGTGTCCAATGGAATGCTGATGGGAATTCTTTTGGCAATTCTCTTGGAAAATACTGTCCGATGGGATAAATTTGACCGGTAAAAGAATAACGTACAGAACAGTCCTGCTTTTTAATTTGATTTTCCTTTCCTCTTCAAGGCAGGATAAAGGCTTATGGCAAGATGGATGTTCAAGAACTGGCTGCTGTCTGAAAGGCTTACCCCGAGGATTTCTTCAATCCTTTTTAGTCGATACATCAATGTATTCGTATGGATATGCAGGGATTCTGCCGCTTCCTTTGCTTTTTGGTTATGTTCAAGCCAGGCAAACAAGGTTGGCATTAGCTCGCCTTTTTTTGATTTATCATATGTTATCAGCGGACCAAGCACTTCCTCCATAAAATCTGTAAGGTCTCCTTCTGAATTTTGGAGGAGAAGTCGCTGTACTCCTAAATCCCTGTAACTGATGATTTGGTTTTTTGCTCCATTGCTCTTGATAAACTGGATACACTTTGCCGCCTCCTGAAGAGATTTGGAAGCCATCATTAGACCAGAGTGGATCCGGCCGATCCCAATCGAAACGGTTGTGCCCCAGCTTTTTAGAGCAATTTCTTTTTGAAGCAGAGATACCAGCTCTTTTACATTTTGTGAAGCGAAGGTTGTCGATACTTTCTGCTGAAAAGCGAGTATGACGACGATTTGGTCCTGTCTTTTGGCTACAATGCCTTTAAGATGATTTTGCTGAAAAGCTCTGTTTGCCATTGAAGCCAGATGTCTTAAAATGCTTGTCCTCTTCTGGAAATCATCGACATTGTCCAAATGGACGATAATTGCCATGAAATACCCATTTTGATCAAAGTCAAAAAGCCTTGCCTTCTGTAGAATGGACTCATCCAGTTGCCCCTTTGATAGCCCATCAATCAATTCCCCGTGCATTCGCTCTTCAGCGTCAAAAACCGCCTGGTTCTTCACAAGTTCCAGGGATAGGACAGTACACGCATGTTCGAGAGCTGAAATATCAACCGTACTGATTTCATCTCTGGCTGCAATCGCCAGCGCCCCAAGAAGCCTCGGCTTTGTGCCGACTGGTAAAATGGCGAGCCTGGTTCTGTCGTCGTGAATTTGCTCATAGGTTGGAAAGTTGCTGAATCCCGAGCCTTTTAGTTGGGATATAGCTGTAGATCTTGCCCTTTCAATATCTTCCTCAGGGAAGTCACTGTCATGGGAGGCTGCAATCAGCTCTCCAATTTCATCAAAAAGAAGCAATTGCAGTCCGATTTTTTTGTGAAGAAAACCAAGAATGGACGGAAGCCCCTCGCCATTCAGAACGAGATCGGCCAAACTGTTGTGTATTTCCACCGACCTGGAAAGTGCGAGGTTCTGCTCGGTTATCATGTTGTTCAGATGTTCAAGCTGTTTGACTGCATTTTCCTGTTCCCTGTATAAGCTTGCTTTTTCGAGCGCCACAGCAGCCTGATGGGTGATGGCCTGAAGGAGATTAATGTCTTCAGCAATGAATCGTTGCGATGGGTCAAAAGAATCGAGGGTAATAACTCCTATGCATTCACCCTTCAAAAAAATCGGGGCGCAGATGGTTGAATAGGGAAGGGTTGGAATAGACTCCATCATAAGCCTCATATTTTTAGCTGAAAGGGTTGCTGTTGCTCTTTCAACCTCGGTTCGATTGGAGAAAATGAGGCATTGCTTAGCTGTGAATGCAAGCCCAGTCATCGATTCTCCAGGCTTAAGACGTACTTCCTCGAGGATATTGGATTTAAATTTGCTATCAGATTTGGCTGTCAATACATCGTTTTCTTTGTCATATAAAAACAAAACGCCTCCGCCTGCAGCATCGATAACTGAAACCGTCTGAACCATAATGGAATCAATGATTGTATCGATCTGCAGGGAAGAATTCAACACATTGGATACCTGGATGAGTAATTGCAGCTGCCTGTGGCTCAGCGTTTCTTTCATAAATACACCCCGCTTTTGTTAGAAAACACAAAAAATATGATCTTCTTGTTTATAATATCAAAAAATTCTCCCGATTTTGTGAAAAACACTAATTGTTTGAAAGAAATTTTGTGGAAAAACACATAGAAAAGAATACTCAAACATTTATAATTATTAAAAAATTCAAAAATTGTTTTAGGAGATGTTCGCATGGTAAATCCAAACCGGCTTTGGGAAAGGCTGCAGAAGCTTAGTGCAATTGGAGCGACTGAAAATGGAGGAGTTACCCGCCTTTCTTTTACAAAAGAAGAACGAGAGGCAAAAAAATTAGTTGCTTCATTTATGAAAGAGGCTGGCCTCTCTGTCAGGGAAGATGAGGTGGGGAATCTGATTGGCAGAAGGGAAGGCATTTCTGCAGGAGCACCAGCGGTTCTAACGGGGTCGCATATTGATTCTGTTTATGACGGCGGGAATTTTGACGGGCCACTCGGAGTGATTGCCGCAATTGAGGCTGTCCAGACTTTCGAGGAGGAAGGGATTGCAACTGAGCATCCAATTGAAGTGATTGTATTTACGGATGAAGAAGGAGCTCGTTTCAGTTTTGGAATGATTGGGAGCAGGGGGCTGGCAGGTATCTTGACCCGGGAAGAACTGGAGAATCAGGATAGGCAAGGGAAAAGCATTGCTGAGGCAATGGCTGAAAACGGAATGGATCCTGAAAAATACAAAGATGCTGCCCGGAAAAAAGGAGGGGACGTCAAAGCGTACATAGAAGTTCACATCGAACAAGGGAAAGTACTAGAACGCGAAGGCCTCTCCGTTGGTGTTGTTTCCGGTTTGGCTGGCCCGCTTTGGCTGAAGTTTACGGTGGACGGCGAGGCTGGGCATGCTGGCAATACACCGATGGTAGGCAGACATGATGCTATGGTCGCTGCTTCGAAAATGATTGTGGCTATCGAAGAGGAAGTGAAAAGGATTGGCTCGACTGTCGGAACGGTGGGCCAGCTTCAAATTTTTCCAGGAGGAATTAATATCATCCCAGGCAAGGTCGAATTCTCACTAGACCTACGAGATATCAATGAAGAAACAAGGGACAAGGCTGAACAGGCAATTCTGCAAAGATCCAAAGCGATTGCCGAGGAGCATGGAGTAAGATTATCAGTTGAGGATTTGCAGCGGATTCCACCGGCTCCTTGTTCCAAGGAAATCCAACAGGCAGCAACAGAGGTACTTGAAGAAAATGGAATGCGGGCAGTAACCCTTCCAAGCGGGGCAGGACACGATGGAATGCAATTTACGAATTTTTGCCCAATAGGAATGCTTTTTGTCCGCTCAAAGGGAGGAATCAGCCATGATCCGGCAGAATGGAGTTCGAAGGAAGATTGTGCCGATGGGGCGAAAGTACTCTGCGGAACACTAAAGAAACTAGCAGTTGCAACATTTGAAGTGAAATCCAATTAAAAAAAGGAGTTGGCGTCATGGAAACGAGTGCAACATTGAATCTTAACCGACTTGCAGAAGAAATTTCAGATCAGGTGATCGAATGGAGGAGATACCTACACAGCCATCCAGAGCCATCCTTCCATGAACAAGAAACGGCTCAGTTCGTATTCGACACGCTCTCCGGCTTCGACGGACTGGTATTGTCCCGTCCAACAGAAACGAGTGTCATGGCAAGGCTGATTGGTACCCAGCCAGGAAAAGTACTGGCGATGCGGGCAGATATGGACGCCCTGCCGATTACCGAAGAAAATGATTTTGAATTTAAATCGCAAAACCCTGGTGTCATGCACGCTTGCGGCCATGATGGACATACTGCAATGCTTTTGGGTACGGCGAAGGTGCTGTCCAGCTTAAAAGACCAAATGAAAGGAGAGGTTCGTTTCCTATTCCAGCATGCGGAGGAATTGTACCCTGGCGGCGCGGAAGAAATGATTTCTGCAGGTGTCATGGACGGAGTCGACCTTATTATTGGCACACACCTCTGGGCCCCAACTCCTGTCGGCAAGGTGGGCGTTGTTTACGGACCGATGATGGCTGCTCCTGATACATTCTGGATCACTGTCAAAGGCAAGGGCGGACATGCCGCACTCCCTCACCAAACCATTGACTCCATTGCAGTCGCGGCGCAGATTGTCACAAACCTACAGCATATTGTTTCAAGAAACACGGACCCGCTGGATAATCTCGTCCTTTCTGTAACCCAGTTCCTAGGCGGGACCACTCACAATGTCATCCCGGGTTCTGTCCAGTTGTGCGGAACGGTCCGCAGCTTCGATCCGGCACTTCGTGAGTCAATGCCAGCAAAAATGGAGCGTATCATTAAAGGAATTACGGATGCCCATGAAGCAAGCTACGATTTCAAATACGAATTTGGCTACCGTCCAGTCATTAATGATGAGGAAGTAACCAAGGTGATTGAAGAAACAGTCCGCGAGGTTTTTGGTGACGAAACTCTTGACCTGATGAAGCCGAATATGGGTGGAGAAGACTTTTCAGCGTTCCAACAAAAGGCGCCTGGTTGCTTCTTCTATGTAGGAGCTGGAAATGAAGATAAAGGGATTGTATACCCGCATCACCATGAGCGTTTCACCATTGACGAAGATTCAATGGAAATTGGGGTAAAAACATTTCTGCATGCTGCCTTTAAATTTCTAAAATAAACGGGAAGGCCGGCCGTTTTTGCCGGTCCCAGCTTACGGAAATGTTTTTCGAAAAAAACCCGAGAAAATTCCGGGCAAAATCATAGGAGGTAATAGACAATGAAAATTCAGCACTTATTGGCCTTCATTCCGTTTATCGGGCTGTTCGGTGGCTTATCGTTCGCCAACAAAGTGACCCCTTACGTTTTAGGAATGCCATTCATTTTATTTTGGATCGTATTATGGGTTGTTCTCACCTCAGGGATCATGGCAATGGTGTACAAGCTTGACCCAGCTGCCGGGAAGGAGGAGACTGAATGAATTCCGCACTATTCATTATTTTTGCATTCCTGCTATTGTCCATTTACCTCGGTGTTCGAGCTAAGAGAGGAAAGGACATGAACCTTGAACAATGGACAGTTGGCGGCAGAGGCTTCGGTGCTATTTTCGTTTTCCTTTTGATGGCTGGCGAAATTTATACCACGTTCACTTTTCTTGGCGGAAGCGGATGGGCTTATGGAAAAGGCGGCCCGACGTTTTACATCCTCGCTTATGGATGTCTCGCATATATTATGAGCTACTGGCTTCTCCCAGCAATCTGGAAGTATTCGAAAGAAAAAAATCTAATGTCGCAGTCCGACTTTTTTGTCAGCAAGTATAACAGCCCGTATCTCGGCGTACTTGTTTCGATTGTTGGGGTTATTGCACTAATTCCTTATCTTGTCCTCCAATTGAAGGGCCTTGGCATCATCGTTTCTGAAGCATCCTACGGTTCTATTTCACCTACAGTCGCAATTTGGATCGGTGTTATTTCCGTAACAGTTTATGTCATGATTTCCGGTATCCATGGTTCTGCCTGGACAGCCGTCGTGAAAGATGTCATGATTCTTGGCATCGTCTTGTTCCTGGGGATCTACCTTCCAATTCACTACTACGGTGGCTTCCAACCGATGTTTGAATCAATCGAGGAAGCAAATCCAGGATTTCTTGTACTGCAAGATTCTGGGATGAGTATTTCCTGGTTCATCTCAACGGTCATGCTGACTGCTCTAGGATTTTACATGTGGCCGCACACATTCGGTTCCATATATTCAGCACAGAATTCGAATGTTTTCCGTAAAAATGCAATCGTCATGCCTTTGTATCAGCTTGTCCTCCTATTTGTATTTTTTGTAGGATTCGCCGCAATTTTGCAAGTTCCTGGACTGGAGGGGGCAGAAGGGGACCTCGCACTCCTGAAATTGTCCATTCAGGCATTTGACCCGTGGGTTGTTGGGTTCATCGGCGCAGCGGGCTTACTGACGGCCATTGTCCCAGGTTCCATGATTTTAATGGCGGCATCGACATTGCTTGCTAAAAACGTGTATAAAGTTTTCGCTCCGAATACTTCGGATGAAGCGATTTCCAAGTTGGCCAAGAATTTGGTGCCGGTTGTTGCTCTAGTTGCATTGGTTTTCACCTTCAATGGTGGCAATACACTCGTCACCTTGCTTTTAATGGGTTATAGCCTTGTGACCCAGCTATTTCCGTCTCTTGTCAGCAGCTTGTTCAAAAATAATTATGTAACCAAGCAGGGCGCTTTCGCTGGAATTCTTGTAGGGGTACTAACAGTAGCCTATATCACCATTTCAGCCCAAACGGTCGGAACTATGTTCCCATCCTTGCCGCAGGCTATTAAAGACCTGAATGTCGGTATTATCGCGCTAGTGCTCAATATTATCGTTACTGTAATTGTAAGTGCAGCAACCAGAACTGCGCTCGTAACGGGAAAAAATAGCTCAGAAGAAATTGCTTAAACGAAAAACCCGTACAGGACCATTCCTGTACGGGTTTTTCGTTGTGTAGAAAGCCATTAAGCAACTACTGCATAATTAAACTGGATGCTTCCTGTCCCTTTTAAACCCGCTCAATCCTCACCGCACAAGCCTTAAACTCCGCTGTTCCTGCGAGGGGGTCGGTTGCGGAATTGGTTAACAGATTTGTGCTTACCTGGTCAGGGAAGTGAAAGGACATAAAAACGAGTCCTTTTGGTTGTTTTTTGCTGATGCTGATTTTGGTCACGATGCTTCCTCTTCTTGAGCTTATCCTTACTTGGTCGCCGTCTTGCAGTCCGTATTTGGCGGCGTCCTCGGCGTGGATCTCCAAGGTTTCTTCGGCATTTTTCCCTTTTTTATAATCTCTTGTTTGCACGCCTGTGTTATAAAATTGCAGTCTGCGCCCGGTCGTCAGCGTCAATGGAAAGTCCTCATCGGGCTCCTCGGCTGGGGGCTGGTAGTGGGTTGGCATGAACTTCGCCTTCATTCCTACTTCATCTGACCAGAGACGGCTATGGAGAAACGGGGTCCCTGGATGAGTTTCATCAGGACATGGCCATTGCAGGCCGCCTTCTTTGTCGATCCGTTCGTACGTTACACCGGCAAAATTAGGGGCGAGCTTGCGGACTTCCTCCCAAATTTCCTCTGCCGACTGGTAGTTCCAGTTCGCTCCCATTTTATTGGCGAGGTCCTGGATGATGTCATGATCATGCCGGGCGAGTCCTGGCCCTTTTAATGCCGGGCGGACGCGCTGAATCCGGCGTTCGGAGTTCACGATTGTCCCATCATTTTCCGCCCAGCCTGTTGCTGGGAGGACGACATCGGCAAGCATCGCTGTTCTCGTCAATAAAATGTCCTGAACAACGAGGAAATCGAGGTTTTTGAAAATCTTTTCTATCTGGTGGCCATTGGCGTCCGATTGGACCGGATTTTCCCCTATCACATAGACAGCTTTTATTTCATTTTTCTCCATCGCCTCGAGCATCAAGGTTTGATGCTTGCCATGTTTTTCAGGAACCGGGGTGCCCCACACTTGCTCATGAAGTTTTCTTCCTTCAGGGTCATCAAAATTCCAGCCGCCAACGAGCCTGTTCGGCAGGGCGCCCATGTCACCGCCGCCTTGGACGTTGTTTTGGCCCCTCAGCGGATTCAATCCTGAGCCATATTTGCCGATTTGTCCAGTCAACAACGCTAAATTTATTAACGCAAAGACATTTTCAGTACCATTATGATGTTCGGTAATCCCGAGCGTCCAGCAGATGGTTGCTTTATCCGCAGTTGCATAAAGTCGGGCGATCTCGCGGATATCTTCCGCAGGAATGCCGGTGACTTCCTCGGCAAATTCCGGGGTGTAGTTCTTAACTTCTTCCTTATAGTTCGCAAACTGTTCGGTTGCATGATTAATAAATCCCTTATCGACCAAGTCCTCTTCGATGATGACATGGCCCATTGCATTCGCGAGAGCAATATCCGTTCCAATACGAACTGGCAGCCATTTGTAGGCAAGTTTCGTCTGGTCAATTTGGCGAGGGTCAATGACGATCATTTTTGTGCCATTCTTTATCCCTCGGCGCATATGGTTAAAAATAATTGGGTGGCATTCTTGCGTATTGCTTCCCCAGACAAGAATCACATCGGTGTCCTCCAGTTCGTCATAAGAACCGGTGGCAGCACCCGTACCAAATACAGTCACCAGACCGGTGACGCTTGGAGCGTGTCAAGTTCGGTTGCAGCTGTCGATATTATTCGTGCCGATGACGGTACGCATGAATTTTCCCGCGAGATAATTTAACTCATTGGTGGATCTCGAGGAGCTGAAACAACCAAAGGCATCTGCTCCGTGGTTTTCTTTTACTTGTGAAAATTTAGTGGCTATCAGATGTAGCGCTTCCTCCCAGCTGGCTGGTGTTAACTCACCATTTTTTCGGATCAGCGGCTGAGTCAGCCTCCGGTCGCTACGGAGATATCCCCAGCCAAGAGCGCCTTTCACACATGTTTCCCCATGGCTCGAAGGGTTTTCCTTATATCCTTTTACTTTGCTAATCTTGTTATCTTCTGTTTCAACGAGCAGACCGCAGCCCGTACCGCAAAAACCGCAAATTGTTTCTACTTGATCCTGCATGCCGATTTTCTACCTCCCTTAATCAATTTCTTCTACAATCCGATCTGGCCTAGTATAGACGTTCAAAGAGCTGTTGCGAATAAATCCTACCGTCGTCATTCCGAGTTCTTCGGCAAGCTCCAGCGCCATTTCGGTCGGTGCAGATTTTGATAAAACAATCTCACAGCCGATTTTGGCAACCTTTGTGACGATTTCAGAGGAGATCCGTCCGCTGAAAACAATGATTTTATCCTCCAAAGGAACTTGATGACGCAGGCAATGACCGTATATTTTATCAAGGGCATTGTGCCGTCCAATATCCAGGCGGGACAGCAGGACCCCATCTCTCGTACAAAGTGCTGCGTTGTGGACCCCGCCTGTTTCCTGAAAAACAGCTGACCGAGTTTGCATCTCTTCCATTAAACGAAAACAATCCTGATAGGTTAATTGAACATTTACCTGTTTAAAATGGTGCGATAATTTCGCATCGTTAAAGAAAACAAATCCTTGCCTGCTTTTGCCGCAGCAGGAGGTGATATACCGCTTCGAGTGGAATTTTTCATAAAAGGCATTGGTATAATTCGTTTTCACATGCACAAATCCTTCTTTTTCCTGAGTCCATACATCATCGATATCGGTGAATTTCCTAATGACCCCCTCTGAAGCCAAAAATCCGATGACCATATCCTCGATATACTCCGCTGTGCAGACGAAAGTAGCAAACTCTTTTTCATTCAATTTGATCGTAAACGGTTTTTCCGTCGCAACAACGTCGTCCACTTTTTCAATCTTCCCATTTAGATAACGGGTAATGGTTCGGTTCGTTCTTGTCTGTGTCACGATCATTCGCCCCTCCCGTCCGCAAGCAAAACTAGCTATGCTGTTATTTCCGATTCATTTTGTTTACGAAGCTTCGCCATATCCACTCGGATTAGCAGGGAAATGATGAAGGCGGCGACGAATAACCCTGCAAAAATCGATAAGCTGCCAGCATACGAACCGGTTGTATCTTTTATATAAGCGGCGAACATCGGCCCCACGAGACCGGCCGCTGCCCATGCTGTCAAAATATAGCCATGGATGGCACCGAGCTGCTTTGTGCCAAATAAATCGCCGATATAGGCGGGGATAGACGCAAAGCCACCGCCATAGCATGTATAAATGACCGCAAGCATGACCTGGAAAAGGATGGCATTCGTTGTGTGTGGCAGCATGAAAAACAATCCGATTTGCAGGACGAAGAAAGTCGTATACGTATTCGGACGGCCGATGAAGTCAGAAATCGATGCCCAGCCAATTCGGCCAAGACCGTTGAAAATTCCAATTGCCCCGACCATCGCCGCCGCCGCCGCTGCCCCAATTCCGATCGATTCCATCGCGAGCGGTTTTGCCACCGCCAAAATCGCAATTCCGCAGGTGACATTGATAAACAGCATCAACCATAAATACCAGAACCGGGTTGTTTTTACCGCCTCGTTCGCAGTTAGCTGGGAAAGATCTGTTGCGGACTTTGCTGCACCTGACTCGACTTTTTCCTTATAGCCCTTCGGCATCCAGCCCTCCGGCGGTTTCTCCAAATACAAAGACGATGCCGCCATTAAAATGAAGTAAGCGCTTCCTAAAATAAAAAATGTGCTCGCGACGCCAACGCTTTCAATCAAACTGTTCATGATGGGGCTCGAAATCGCCGCAGCAAAGCCAAAGCCCATAATCGCAAGCCCCGTAGCAAGCCCACGCCGGTCAGGGAACCATTTTACCAGCGTTGAAACCGGTGCAATATAGCCAACTCCAAGTCCGATCCCGCCTAAAACCCCATAAAACAGATAAAGGAGAATTTTGGAGCCTAACAGGACGGCAATTCCCGAACCCGCAATCCCAATTCCAAAAAAAGTAGCCGCAAGCAGCCCAGCCTTCCTCGGACCATGCTTTTCCACAAAATGACCCAAAAACGCAGCAGAAAGACCCAAAAACAAAATCGCGATACTAAAGGTAAGCGCCACTTCCGAATCCGACCAGCCAAACAAATTTTTCAATGGGTTCGTAAAATTACTCCAAGCATAAACAGAACCAATCGAAATATGAATCCCCACAGCCGCAGCAGCAATCAACCAACGATTTTTCTTCGTTTCAGCCATTCGAACGTTTCCCCCTTTAAAAACTTGATTACAAGCTTTTTATACTGTATGACAAAAAGTGTTACGAAATTCTGACAAGATGAAATTCAGCGCAAAAATCTCTTGACCAAATGAAAGAGAGACATTATACTGTGTGTAACCGGTTACATTAATAGAGCGTAAGGAAACGGAGCGAATAAGATTGGTTACGATGAGAGATGTGGCTAAAAGAGTGGGAGTCTCAGTGGCAACTGTATCCAGGGTGTTAAATGATAGTGGATATGTCAAAGAAGACACGCGAAAAACGGTATTAGCTGCAATCGAGGAAATGAATTTTAAACCAAACTCCGTGGCGCGCAGTTTATTTAAAAAACAATCCAAGACGATTGGACTTATTGTCCCGGATATCAATAACCCTTTTTTCCCTCAGTTGGCAAGGGCAGTGGAAGATGTGACGAGTGAAGCGGATTTTACCGTATTTCTTTGTAATAGCGATGGCAAGATTGAAAAGGAAATTCGCTATTTTGATAGGTTACAGCAAAAATATGTGGATGGAGTCTTGGTCGTATCCAATACCCTGAAACCAGAACATTTATCCCAGTACCATTTTCCGATTATTGCTTTAGATCGACCTTTGGATTCCTCGCTTCCCTATGTTACCTGCAATAATTACGAAGGTGCTCAAAAGGCAACGCGGCATTTGCTAGAGTGTGGGTGTGGGAAGATAGCTCATATCAGCGGACCTGAAAATATCGCGAATGCGAGAGATCGATTACAAGGGTATAAAGATGTTGTCAGTGAAGTTGGCTTGTATGATGAAAATTTGATTATTCCCGCGGAATACCAAATCGAATCAGCCAAGCGGGCAGCTTTTAAATTGTTAACAAACTATCCTGATATAGATGGGATTTTTGCTGGCAATGACGTAATGGCCATTGGGGTGATTAAAGCAGCTGAACTGCTCGGTTATAAAGTTCCCGAGCAGCTAAAAGTAGTTGGATTTGACGGGATTGAGTTTGGGGATATAATAACGCCAGAATTGACAACGGTTTCACAACCAGTTTATCAAATGGGTTCAACCGCAGCGGCAATGCTGCTAGATTTAATAGAAGGAAAGCCGATTCACCAGAAGGAAATTACGTTTCAAGTTGAACTACTAGTGAAACGCTCCACACAAACATAGAAAGGGGCATGTTCCATGACCAAAAAAATCACTGTCATCGGCAGTATTAATATGGATTTAGTCACCCAGACGGATATTGTTCCAAACATGGGAGAGACCGTACTCGGGCAACAATTTTTCACTATTCCTGGGGGCAAAGGGGCAAATCAGGCTGTCGCCGCTGCAAAAATGGGAGCAGAAGTCCATATGATCGGATTAGTGGGGGACGATGCTTTTGGGCACGAGTATATCGATTATTTGCGCAAACAGCAAATTGATGTAAGTAATGTGAAACCGGTTACACATGGAAGAACAGGTGTCGCTACCATCGTTTTATCGGGTGGAGATAACTCCATTATTGTTGTCCCAGGTGCTAATAACATGGTTACACCAGAACTTGTTAACAGCATGGAAGGGAAAATAGCAGCAAGTGATCTACTATTGTTGCAACTGGAAATTCCGATAGAGTCCGTAGAAATGGCCGTTCAAATTGCAAAAAAACACGGGAAACAGATAATCCTTAACCCGGCGCCTTTTCAGCCTCTCCGAGAAGAATTGATTGAGAATGTCGACTATATAACACCAAATGAATATGAAGCAGAACTCTTGCTGGCGTCTGTAAAGGACCCCATTGCACTAAGAGAAAAATTGATCATAACCAAAGGCTCAAAAGGAGTCACCTTTTACGAAAAAGGACTAGAATGCCAACAAGACAGCTTCAAAGTTGAGACAGTCGATACCACAGGTGCTGGCGATACATTTAATGGAGCATTTGCCGTCGCAATCCTCGAGGGAAAAACGATCACAGAAGCTAGCAAAATCGCCGCCGCAGCCGGCGCCCTATCCGTTACAAAACTAGGAGCACAATCAGGAATGCCAACAAGGACAGAAGTAGAAGAATTTTTGCGGAAAAGGAAGACCTGCGGTAGTATGTCAA
>NZ_JXIQ01000066.1 GCF_000934845.1 Mesobacillus subterraneus | reverse complement strand
ATCCGAAATGGGGTTTGACAAATTACAAAAGATTCGTTCCACCAAGAGGTTACGGTACCAACTTCACAAGTTGGGTTTGAATGAAACCAGTATGATCAAGGGTCTTGGATTTTTGTCCGTTGGCTCTAACAAAAAAATATTTGGGATAGCTGCAGGGAATATGGTGGGACACGGTTCCTGTCCCCGCGTCCCTTCAGGATGGTTTGGATCGTAATGGACTTAGTAAAGGGGTGAAATACACATCTCTTCAGCAGGTTATTAATACCATCAAAGTTGAGAGCGTCTCATCTAGAACGAAGAATGCGTTAATTGCATTTGTTACAAGATGGATTATTAACGGAGAAGAGGATTGTAGGGAAAGTTACACACCATCTAATTACTGGAAACTGAAAAGTGAGATGAAAAAGATATTAGGGGTAAATGAGTTGTTACTTGGCGATAAAGTGTTGCCACCATTGAATGTGATATCAATACAAAAAAGACTGCCACTGTAAAAGGATACAGAAGGCAGCCAAAATATTATAAGTTGAAATGATTATAACAGTTTCAATGGTAGATTTCAAAGCGCTGTTGAAAGCTATAAGAAGAGAGGAGTGTCCAATGAGTATTGTTGTAGATATAGTAGATACATTTCCGACACATGATACTTTGGCAGTAGGACGGGTGAAATTACATGCTCTTTTAATTGTCTCTAGTATATTGCTAAAAATAGAAGACACAACAGGAAGGTACTATGTTGAATTTCCAACAAATGAAGAGGGACAAGCACTGATAGTGTTAAGCGATAAAACATTGAAAGAAAAGGTACATGATGCAATGGTTTATAAATACGAACAATACATTTTGTCGTTGAATTCAAGTAGTATCTCAAATCCTTTGCCATATATCTATGAACTAGAAAGAGAGCGAATTGAACGAAACAAAAGGAGATATACTTTTTTAGGAATATAATATGTCTTGTTAAGTACATTGCACTCAATCATGGTGTGATGTACTATTTTTATATCGTATACACATAATCAGGTTTGTTTTAATACTCATGTTACTAATCAGAAAGTACAGAAAGTAAGAGGTGCTCATTTTGCAAATACAAATTGTAAGTGTCGGTAAAGTAAAGGAAAAATACATCAAGCTAGGTATCGCGGAATTCGAAAAGAGATTACGCCCATATTGTAAATTAACAATGGACGAAGTGAATGATGAACAAGCTCCAGAGCAAATGAGTGAAAAAGAATTATATCAGGTGAAGCTAAAAGAAGGAGAAAGAATCTTAAGTAAAATCAAACCAACTCAATATGTAATAGCTTTAGATTTACAGGGAGATCAGTGGTCATCCGAGAAGTTATCAAAAGAGATGGAGCAGCTTAGTATACATGGAAAAAGTCAAATGTCTTTTGTAATAGGTGGTTCAAATGGTTTAAGTGATGATGTTTTAAAGCGTGCCGATCAGAAGCTATCTTTCTCTAAAATGACTTTTCCCCATCAATTGATGAAGCTGATATTGTTAGAACAAATATATCGAGCATTCAAAATACAAAAAAATGAGCCATATCATAAGTGAGTCTGGTTGATATCTATCGCAGGAAGGCTAAAATTTTTTAAATTCCAATGTTACAATTTTGATGTTTAAAGGATTAATACATAGTAGTTAGAATTTTGAGTGTTATTGTTGATGTTACATAAAATAAGATAAATTGATAAAATCCCTTTATATCAACGTTTGTTTATAATGTTACGATGGAACTGAAGCAAAATGTAACGATTATAGCGAACTTAAGCCCATTTCCTGCTATAAAAGGAAGAAAGCCAGTGATGATGCTGCTTTCTGCACTTTCACTGGCTCTCTGGTAAAAAATTTTATAGATATCCTTTTTCTTTTAAGCTAATATATTGTTCTTGTCCAACAATGACATGATCAAGGATTTCAATGCCTACAACTTTCCCAACTTCGTTAAGTCGTTTTGTCACCTCAATATCTTCTCTACTTGGTTGTGGATTCCCCGATGGATGATTATGTGCAACAATAGCACTTGCACAACTACGACGGATTAAATGCTTAAACGTTTCGCGTGGATGCACAATAGATGCATTCAATGATCCTATAAAGACGGTTTCTCGAAATAAAACCTCATTTTTAGTGTTTAGTCCTAGTACGACAAAATGTTCTTGCGTTAGGTACTGCATATCCTTTAAGAATGTATATGCATCTTCAGGAGAGCGAATAGTAAAACGTTCTTCTACAGGAGTCGGTTGCATTCTTGCTAGTTTCAGAGCAGCTACGATTTGTTTAGCCTTAACTTTACCAATGCCTTTAATCGTCAACAATTCCTCTTCAGTTACTTCCAACAGCTCTTGTATGGATGGGTAGCGGTTGAAGATTTCGCTGACGACATAGCCATCTTCCTTTTCACGCATTGTTGTTGCTAATAATACCTTAAAAGTCATTTTATCGAATGTGTTGTTCATTATATATTCCTCCAATATTTTTTGATAGAAATAAAAAAGGAGAGACGGTAATCGTCCCTCCCATTGAGTGAATGCTTCTGATGCGATATACTGTTGTTAAGAATTTCAGTTGTAGATGAGTTCATTGGCAGATGATCTCATCTATTTTTGTGTGCAAAAAAAGCCCACCGACTGCAGATGCAACCCATGAGCTTCATTGATTATATTGTTGTTTCTCCAATTCTTTCATCTCCTTAGAGACATCCTTTAACTGAAGTAAGTCTTGAATGAAATTAGATGCCTGCTTTTTCGTTAGCTTTGTGCTGTGATCGACTTGGTACATCATCTGCATCATCTCTTTTGCAACTTCGGGACGCATATTGAGTTCAGCAACGATGCGGAAAATGGTCTGTAGCTGGTGCTTGGTTGCTACTGCATCACCTCCTTTAATCGGTAGTTGTTTTGGAAAATCCTCAATGTCTTGTGTAAATAGTCCACTTGCACGTGTTGCTGATAAAACAGCATCAATCAATGCTCGTTTCTTTGCCATCTTCAAAACTGTGTTGACGAGGGTAAATGGATTCTGATGATTAAAGGCAGCTTCTTTACTATTGCATGCTCCAATTCCTTCAGCCTCAATAACGCCATTATCCTTTCTTGTAAGTGTCATCTTCACTTCATAAGCAAATATACCAGTATCCCATTGTTCGATGCGGTTGACCACGTCAACGGACTTTGAAAATCCAAAAACATCACAAAGCTTTTCAGCACCAGGCTTTAACAATGTTGGCTTTGAGAAGCCATCTATTAAACCATAGTCGATGCCTTTAACCATTACCTCTTCAACAAATTTTTCTAGCTCCTCAATTCGACGTTTGGACTCTGATGTTGGTACAACCACGTTTGGTAACGAAGATATGCTAGAGTATTCAATACTAGCAAATGAAACAACATTATTAACGAATGAATGACTCTTTGGCTTCATATGAATGTTTTCACCTCCTTTCAATTGATTAAGATCTTTTTTGAATGATAGTAGCCAATCTTGATAAGCCCTCAGATGTTTTATTAATAAGTAACCTGCCGGCCTCATGACCGAGTTGGTTTCCTTTGCTAATAGTTCTTTTAGAAAGCCCGGTTGCAATTGTTATCATAGTGTGTGTTGAGTCATTTAATTTTTCCAGATTGCTGGTTACCTTTAACAACATATCTTCGCCTTTAGATTCCATCTTCTCAGCAGCATTCTTCAGTGTATTACTAATACGATAATTTCTTTCAATTTGATTATAAAACTCTGACTGGTAAGCTGACTCAATCTCATTTATTGCTGTTTCAATTTTGGATCTAGTAACAAGTAAATGAGCAAGTTTTACATAATCGTTTTGTTCCACTACATTTGCTATTTCATCCGAAATGTCTGCATGTTGGTTTAATAGATGCTGGTGTATTTCCTTTACCTCAATAAGTGATATACTTCGCTCATTAGATGATCCACAATGGTACTGCTTTTCACGTGTCATATTTTTCTCCATAATGATTTCCTCCTAATAAAGTTTTGATGGTTTCCAATTACTTTTGATTAAAGTAGTGATAGCCTTTTAAAGTTAACTTTAGTAGTAAGCCATCCGATTTACTTCTCTTGGTAAGAATGAGGTAAGATTCCTCAAGTTCTAATAGATTTACATTCTGGATGTCATACTTTACTAGTAACCTTGCTGGAACCCACTTGTTTAGCTCCT
This sequence comes from Mesobacillus subterraneus, assembly GCF_000934845.1. Lineage (GTDB taxonomy): Bacteria > Bacillota > Bacilli > Bacillales > Cytobacillaceae > Mesobacillus > Mesobacillus stamsii. The sequence goes on along the minus strand of NZ_JXIQ01000066.1, from coordinate 14,472 downwards.
TTGCATTCACTAAAATTGTTGCTAATGATGGATTCATCTTTCTTATCCTTTCCTTATGCGCTCCTCTCACCACGCAAGTCGTCTCTGTAAAATAAAAAAACCGCTATCTATCCAAATGGATAAACAACGGTTTATATAAAAAGGGGTGGGGCATGAAACGGGAGGGTACCCCTTCTTTATAAGTAATGGTGGTAGTGATAGAAAGTTTGCTTGTTTTTTTGCTATATAGAGATTTTAAAAAAATATACGGAACTATAAGACAACGGAAGAAAATAACATGCAATTAATGTCTGCAATCACGGGATTCATAGTAAATTCATATTGTTAAATTTCTGGAATTCATTTTCAGGTTAAGAGAATAAGAGTACAATAGATTCATATATGTAGTGAAGAATTTGGAGGAATTATCATCATGGGTACAATTCAATTTCAAGATAAAGTCGCGTTTATTTGGGCTAATGCTGATTTATTACGCGGTGATTATAAACAATCAGAGTATGGAAAGGTAATTCTACCTTTGACAGTGATTCGTCGTATAGATGCGGTATTAGAGCCTACAAAGGAAGCGGTTTTAAAGCAAATCGAAGAATTAAAAGAAATGGGTATAGCGATTGAAGATGGAGAGTTCCTTCTTCAACAAGCAGCAGAACAATCGTTTTATAATACATCAAAGTTTACATTAAAAACATTATTAGGTGATCCAGCTAGTATTGAAGATAACTTCCGTGATTACTTATATGGTTTTTCTAAAAGTGTACGTGATATTATTGAGCATTTTGAGTTTGATAAGCAGATTAGCCGTCTGGCGAAAGCAAATTTGCTGTATCTGCTTATACAAAACTTTGCAACTGCCAATCTCCATCCTAATGAAGTTACGAATGTAGAAATGGGATATATATTTGAGGAACTGATACGCCGTTTTTCGGAACAATCAAATGAAACTGCTGGGGAGCATTTTACCCCACGTGAAGTCATTAAGTTAATGGTTAATTTGTTATTTATTAATGGTACAGATGAATTAACGAAGCCAGGAGTGATTCGATCGATTTATGACCCTGCATGTGGAACAGGGGGGATGTTGTCCGTTGCGTCAGAGTACATTCAGCAATTGAATGATAAGGCACAATTATTAACATTTGGTCAAGAATTGAACCCAGAATCATATGCAATTTGTAAGTCGGACATGCTTCTTAAAAATGATAATCCTGAGCAAATTAAGCTAGGTAACTCTTTTTCAGAAGATCAATTAGCTAATGAAAAATTTGATTATATGCTTTCGAATCCACCGTTCGGCGTTGAATGGAAAAAAGTTCAGGAAACAATTAAGTCTGAGCATGAAACACTTGGATTTGAAGGGCGGTTTGGAGCAGGCCTTCCACGTGTATCGGATGGCTCATTGTTATTTTTACAACACATGATGTCAAAGATGAAACGTGAAGAAGAGGGTGGATCTCGCATTGCGATTGTATTCAATGGTTCTCCTTTGTTTACAGGTGGTGCAGGAAGCGGAGAATCGGAAATCCGTAAGTGGATTATTGAAAATGATAGATTAGAAGCAATTGTTGCTCTCCCAGATAATCTCTTTTATAACACTGGTATTTCAACGTACATTTGGGTTGTAACTAATAAAAAAGAAGATAAGCGCAAAGGAAAGGTACAACTTATTAATGCTACTCATTTATTTCAAAAAATGAGAAAACCACTCGGGCAAAAAAGGAATGAGCTTCTTGATATCCATATCAATGAGATTACAAAACTTTACGGCGACTTTGATATTGGAAAGCACGTTAAGATATTCCATAATGAAGATTTTGGATTCAAGCGAATTACAGTTGAACGACCCTTAAAAATTAAAATTACAATCACACGCGAAAAGCTTCAAGCTCTTCATGAGCAAACTGCTTTTGTTAACTTAGCAACATCGAAGAAAAAAGGTGATGCGGGAGTTAAGGAAGTGGAACAAGGAATTAAGCTACAAGAGAAAATAAATGCAATATTTTTAGCTTTTGAAGGGGAAGTGTTTATGGATCGAGACGCTTTCATAAATCAGCTAAAAAAAATGGAAAAAGATTATGATATGAAGTTAAGTGCTCCTATATTAAAAGCAATTATTGCAACGTTTGGTGAAACAGATAATGAAGCAGAAACTTGTAAGGATTCAAAGGGAAATATTGAGTCAGATAGTGACCTGCGAGATTACGAGAATGTCCCTTTAAAAGAAGATATTGAAGGTTATTTCGAAAGAGAAGTAAAACCCTTCATACCTGATGCGTGGATCGACCTTGCTAAAACTGTTGTCGGATACGAAGTACCATTTACAAGACATTTTTATGAATTTACTCAAATTAGAAGTGTTGAAGAAATTCAAAATGAAATTGTAGAGGTTGAAAAAGATATAAGAAACCTAATGGAAGGAGTATTTATATGAGCATTTTTAAAGAGATGAACTCCTTTTTATTAGATGGCAAGCATAATAATTGGTCAATTATAAAATTAAAACATTTATTAAGAAAAAGAAATGAAAAAGATAAACCGGAATTAGAGCTTCTTTCTGTTTACAGGGATTATGGGGTTATTCCAAAGTCTTCTCGTGATGATAATCACAACAGAGAATCTCTTGACTTAAGTAACTATAGAGTAGTTTATAAAAATGATTTGGTAATGAACAAAATGAAAGGATGGCAAGGGTCACTGGCAATCTCTAGATTTAACGGAATTGTGAGTCCAGCATATATCGTTTGTGACGTAGATGAATCAAAGGTTATCCCTCAATATTTACATCATATTTTAAGATCTAGGAAATATATCGATGTTTATAAAGCTTTATCTTATGGTATTAGAACCGATCAATGGGAACTACATTTTGAAGACTTTCAAGAATTAGAAGTAGCACTTCCACCTAGGGAACTACAAATAAAAATTGCGAGATTCATAGATGAAAAAGTAAGTAGAATACATTCATTGTCCGATGAACTTAGAAAAAAAGTTGAAATTCTCAAGCAATATCGATCCGCAATTATCACTACTGCAGTTACAAAAGGTCATGATCCGAATGTATCAATGAAGGATTCAAAAATTGAGTGGTTGGGTACGGTGCCTGAGAATTGGGAAGTTTCCCAATTAGGTTATTTTGCAGAAGTAAAGGCAAGAATTGGGTGGAAAGGGTTAAAAGCTGATGAATACGTAGAAGATGGTTATATCTTTCTGGCTACACCAAATATTAAAAATAGAGAAATAGACTATGTAAATGTTAATTTCATAACAAAAGAACGTTATTTAGAGTCTCCCGAAATTATGTTAAATGAAGGGGATGTTTTATTAGCAAAGGACGGAAGTACGTTAGGTACTGTAAATATAATTAGGAAACTTCCTAAAGAAGGAACTGTGAATAGTTCAATTGCTATCGTTCGTCCGCATAAAGAAATCCACTCATTGTTTTTAAGGTATTATTTTGAAAGCAATTATATGAAGCATCTTATTCAAGCGTTTAAAGACGGTATGGGAGTGCCCCATTTATTTCAAAAGGATATAAAGAAATTTAAAATTGTGTTACCACCAATAAATGAACAAATTGAAATTAGTAATTTTATAGATGATAAAATTGAAAAAATTGATACGGCAATGTCATTGATAAATCAACAAATTCAAAAACTCGATGAATATCGTTCTTCCCTCATTACAGAGGCTGTTACTGGTCAAATTGATGTTTTAAAAATGTCAATTTAAATGGTGAAAGGTTTGTGTTTTTTTATAAAGGGGTGAGATTGTTGTCAGTGGATCGTTCAGAAAAGGCATTGGAGACAGTGATTGAAGAAGACTTACTAGGTTTAGGTTATGTTCAAGGGCGAATGTATAATCGGGACTCGTGTCTGGATGAGGAGACGGTTATTAAATTTATACAGGATTCACAACCTTTTTCATGGAAAAAACTCGAGAAACACTTTAAGTCTGAAACATCTAGTCAAATTATTTCTCGATTAATGAAGGAACTTGAGCTACGCGGAACACTCGATGTGTTACGAAAAGGTATTGATTTATTCGGAAATCAGATTAAGCTGGCATATTTTAAACCAGAACATGGTCTGTCTGATCAGGCACTTGAGAGATTTAAGGCAAATTGTTTAACGGTCTCCAGACAAGTTTACTACTCCAATCAACATCAAAACTCCCTTGATATGGTGCTAGGTGTTAATGGTATTCCAGTAGTGACATTAGAATTAAAAAATCAGCCAACGGGTCAAAATGTTAATCATGCAAAGCAGCAGTATAAAAAAGACCGTGATCCACGTGAGACGATGTTTAAGTTTATGAAGCATCCAATCCGTACACTAGTTCATTTTGCTGTCGATGCAGACCTGGTATATATGACAACACGGCTAGCTGGTGATGCAACGTACTTTTTACCGTTTAACAGAGGAAATAGTGGTGGCGCCGGTAACCCTCCTACTGACGGCTTCCGTACCTCGTATTTATGGCAAGAAGTATTAGCACCAGACTCTTTGCTCGATATTTTGCAGCGGTTTATGCACTTACAGGTGGAGGAGAAGAATGGTAAACGCAAAGAGACAATGATCTTTCCCCGATATCATCAGCTTTCTGCGGTGAGACAGCTTATTGCAGATGCCAAGGAAAAGGGGGCAGGTGAGTCGTATTTAATCCAACATTCCGCTGGTTCAGGTAAATCGAATACGATTGCTTGGTTATCACACCGTTTAAGTGGGCTTCATAAAGAGGATGAGCCTATTTTCCACTCAACGATTGTCATCACTGATCGTGTAGTTCTTGATCGTCAGTTACAAGGAACAATTGCTCAGTTTGAACAAACTTTAGGTGTGGTGCAGAAGATTGACGATAGTTCATCCCAACTGGCTGATGCCATTCAGTCAGGTAAAAAGATTATCATTACGACACTTCAAAAATTCCCATTTATTTTAGACAAGATTGAGCAACAGGCGGGTAAACGTTTTGCGGTCATTATGGATGAGGCTCATTCTTCTCAATCAGGGGAAACGGCACAAAAAGTTCGAGAAGTACTTCGAGACTATACAGTGGGTGAAAAAGAAAGTATTGAATCCGAACTGACAGAGGCTTCCACAGACAGTGAAGCAGAATTGATAAGAGAAGTATCGAAGCGAGGCAAGCCTTTGAATATTAGCTTCTTTGCATTTACTGCGACACCGAAAGCAAAAACACTCGAAATGTTCGGCACATATGATGGAGATTTACCACGACCATTTCATTTGTATACGATGCGTCAAGCCATTGAAGAAGGTTTTATTGAGGATGTATTAGCAAACTATATGACCTACAAAATGTATTACAAGTTATCTAAAGCCATTGAAGATGATCCAGAAGTAGATCAAAAGAAAGCTAAAAAAGCACTTACACGCTACATGGCACTTCACCCGTACAATGCTGCACAAAAGGCAGAAATTATAGTAGAGCATTTTAAGACCTCTGTACGTCATAAAATAGGTGGAGAAGCAAAGACGATGATTGTTACCGGAAGTCGTCAACAAGCCCTCTTGTTTTATAGAGCTATCCAACGAACAATTAAGGAGAAAGAATATCCGTTTGGCGCAGTTGTTGCCTTTTCTGGATCTTTATATGACGATGTATTAGGAGGAGATGTAACAGAGGCTCAACTTAATGGATTTGCTGAAAGTGAGTTACCAAAGCAGTTTGCATCGTCGAAGTATCATTTTTTAATTGTTGCAGATAAATACCAAACAGGGTTTGATCAGCCATTGTTGCATACGATGTACGTCGATAAAAAGCTGTCTGGCATTCAAGCAGTTCAGACATTATCTCGTTTAAACCGTACACACCGAGCGAAACAAGACACGTTTGTACTTGATTTTGTTAACGAAGCTGATGATATATATGCATCGTTTAAGCCATATTATGAAGCAACCAAACTGTCTGATGTCACAGACTTAAACCTGATCTATGACTTGAAAAACCGTGTCTATGGGTATCAGATTTTTGTAGCAGTAGAAGTAGAGGAGTATGCAGAGGTCTTTTTCCGCCCCCAGCAGCGTCAGCGAAAAGGTGAATTGGCTCAGTTACATCATATCGTAGATCGTGCAGTTGATCGGTATAATGGTTTGCCTGAGACAGAACAAGCAGAATGTAAAAGTGCATTGAGTAAATATGTACGTTCGTATTCATATATCAGTCAAATAGCTCCTTTCACCGATGCAGGACTTCATAAGCTCTTTGTTTATGTTCAAATGCTTGTAAAGAAGCTACCTAATACAAGTACAGGTGGTTTGCAGTTAGATGATGAAGTACAATTAACTTACTACCGATTAGAGAAGACTTTTGAAGGTGAAATTGATCTATCTGACGGCCATGCAGAAGATCTCAAAGGTTTGACCGACAGCGGTACAGTGGGTATGGCGGATGATGAAAAAGACCGGTTAAGTATTATCTTGGATCTAGTTAACGAGCGGTTTGGAACAGATTTTAAGCCCACTGATCGTGTTTTCTTTGAGCAAGCCAAAGAAGAAATGCTTGGTGATGAAATTACTATTCATCAGGCAAAAAATAGTTCCCGTGAGAACTTTGTACGATCGAAGTCATCACAAGCATTGAAGAGTTTTATGGCAACTAAGAACTCAAATGAACAGTTATTTAGGCGTTTATTTACAGATAAAGATTTTCAAGAAACCGTTTTGCATGCGTTTTTAAATGATGTGTATGAATCCGCGCAGGAATTAGATATTAGGGAATAAAGTTGCTTTTTTAATACGATAATTAGGAGGGGAGGTGAACTGAATGGCTAGAGCAGATTTACTATTAAAACTAGTCGAAGCAGTCTCTAAAGGAAATATGAACCTTTTTTATAAAACTGTGGATGCTATTATTGCAGAAGAAAGAAGTAAAAATCATAACGTATTAGCAGACAGATTAGCTGAAGCCATGAGAGATAAACAAAATAACTCTCTCAATGATTTAAAAAGTACCCTACAGAATAAACTTTTTTATGAAACAACCCCTGTAGTTAAATTAAATGACTTAATTCTATCTTCCAATCTTTCAGAAGTGTGTAATGAGTTTATTGAAGAACATTTTCGAAGCGATCTGTTAAGATCGTTTAACTTAGAGCCAAGACATAGAATTCTGTTGGCTGGCCCTCCTGGTAATGGAAAAACTTCGTTAGCTGAAGCGATAGCGAATGAACTCATGATACCATTTATATCAGTTCGTTATGAAGGAGTTATTGATAGCTTCTTGGGTGAAACCTCTAATAGGTTAAACGAATTATTTGAATATGTTCGAACTAGAAGATGCCTCCTGTTTTTCGATGAATTTGACACAATTGGAAAGGAAAGAGGAGACTCCCAAGAAACAGGTGAAATAAAACGTGTAGTAAGCTCATTATTATTACAAATAGATCGGCTTCCAAGTCATGTAATTGTCGTAACTGCAACCAATCATCCAGAACTATTAGATAGGGCGGTTTGGAGAAGATTTCAAATTAAAATGGAGCTACCACATCCAACAAGAAAACAGATTGAAGAATGGATCGATAGATATGAATTAGATTTCAAAATATCTTTAGATTATTCACGGAAGACACTTATAGATAACCTTATAGGAATGAGCTTCTCTAATTTAAATGACTTTGGTTTAGATATAAGAAGAAGATATATTTTATCTCTTCCCGACGCCGATATGAGAAGGATTGTGAAGGATAAACTTAGCCAATTAAAGAACCAATATATGCTTTTAGATCAAAGAGGTGAAAATATCGATGGATAAACCGTTATTAATGTTACCTACCCCTACTACTGCTGATAGAGCTGGAAGAACAGGAGGTAGGGGTAGCATTCATTATCCACCAAGGAAACAACAGATTGATCGAATAGCACCTAAGTTTCAACGTCTTGAGAATGCAATTAATCGACAAAATGCGATGGTTAGAGATAACACAACAGGAATTTCTCCTGAACATGCCCTTGTATTTGAAACAGTAGGAACAGTTGAAGACTTTTTTAAAGCTGTAAGAATGATAGAAGGACTAGAGTGGTTAGTTGAATTAGAAGAATTACTAAATCCAGATGAAGACTTTTATGAAGAGAAAAAAGGAGAGAAAGTAGAAGATAAGCAACTAAATGGGCGACTGTTCCTGATAATGTCTGACCAGCAGGCATTAAATGAATTAAAATCACTTTGGAATAGATATCAAAATGGATTGGATTTTGAAAGGGGATATACTAAGTTTAGGGATTTATTTTCTCAATTGAAAGATTTAAGGCTTTGGGATGTAAAAGATCGTTTTTATAATACAGGTTTATTAGAAGATTGGGAAGAACGTATACAAAATGGTCAGGAAGTAATAAAATTCGAAATTGAGTTATGGTATAGAAATGAATTAAAGAAAAGGCAAGAAACATCTAGTTTTATAAAAAAACTAGTGGCAGAAACAAATGGAAAAGTTTTAAATGAAAGTGTTATAGAAGGAATTGCGTACCATGGATTATTAGTTGAGACACCTATTGATATTTTTAACAATTTATTTACTAAATCTGATGTTAAGCTAATTAAAGCTGATTCTATTATGTATTTTCGACCAGTAGGTCAATCATTAGTCATTATTAAAGATGATGTTGAAAGCGTTTCAGAAATAGAGGATACACAGCAACAAGGGTCTGTAGATGTAGAGAAAGAACCTGTTGTTGCGTTGTTTGATGGTTTACCTCTTCAAAACCATTATCTATTACAAAATAGATTGATAATTGATGACCCTGATAATTATGAATCTTTCTATCAGGCAAATGAAAGGGTTCATGGCACTTCAATGGCGTCTTTAATTATTCACGGTGAGCTTGATAATGAACAGACACCTTTAAACCGCCCACTTTATGTTAGGCCAATAATGAAACCTAATCCACGGGATTGGATGAATAAGTCAGAGTGTATACCCGAAGATGTTCTTCTAGTTGATTTAATACATAGGTCTGTAAAAAGATTGTTTGAAGGAGATGGTACTGAACCACCAGTTGCACCTACAATTAAGATTATAAATATATCAATTGGTGATCTATCTAGACCATTTGATTTACAAATGAGCCCATGGGCTAGATTATTAGATTATTTATCCCAAAAATATAACGTCCTATTTTTGGTGAGTGCTGGTAATTTTATGGGTAGTATTTTACTAGATATTAAAAGGGATGAGCTGCAAAACCTTAAGGATGATCCAATAATCGAAAAGAAATTAATTGAAAATATCTCGAATAATATTTTGGATCGAAGAATACTTTCACCTTCTGAATCTATGAATTCTTTATGTATAGGTGCTAGTCACACCGACTATTCCCAAATTGATAATTTAGGGAGAAGATATGATTTATTCAAACACTCATTATTAGTTAGTCCAATAAGTAGAGTTGGGTTAGGATATAGAAACTCTATTAAACCAGATTTATTATTTTCTGGGGGAAGACAATTGTATCTGGAAAATGTTTTGGGGTATGAAGGAAACGCTTTATTGGAAATTACTAGTTCACCAATCCCGCCAGGTCATAGGGTTGCGTATCCTGGTAAACAAGGTAAATTAACAGAAATAATTTATACAAGGGGTACTAGTAATGCTACAGCCTTAGCAACTAGAGCTTCAGCCAAAATATACAACATGCTTGAGGAAATGAAAGCTACTGTCGATAATGCTCAGAATCTGAATGAGGAATATATGACTCTAATGATTAAGACATTGCTAGTTCATGGAGCTGATTGGGGGGAAAGTTATTCCTTATTTGAAGATGTATTAAGAAAGCCCAATGAAGGAAATTTTAAAGATAAACAAGTCCCTAGATATTTAGGTTATGGTTTTGTAAATGAATCGAGAGTACTAGGTTGTACAGATAAACGAGTTACTTTATTAGGGTTTAGTAAAATCAAACAAGAGGATGGTCAGATTTTTCAATTTCCATTACCACCTAGTCTAAGTAGTAAAAAAGTAAAAAGAAGATTAACTATTACATTGTCTTGGTTTACCCCAATCAATGCTAATAATCAAAAATATAGACAGGCACATTTGTGGTTTAATCCTCCTGTGGATGAGCTTCGTATTAAAAGGCTAGAAGCTGATTGGCAAGCAGTTCAAAGAGGAACCGTTCAACATGAAATATTAGAAGGAGATAAGGCTGCTCCTTTTTTGGAAAATGATACATTAAAAATTAAAATAAGTTGTAGAGAAGAAGCGGGGGGGTTGGGAAGTCAAGAAATCCCTTACACTATCGCTGTGACATTAGAAGTAGCAGAAGATGTTGATATACCTATTTATAATGAGGTTAGGGAAAGGTTGCGTTCAATTGTAGCTGTTCAAGCTCGATAGATTTTAAAAGATTAGAATAGTAAATCTCGAATTAAATAACAATAAGGAGGGTCATTTCCCTCCTTATTATTTTACCCTATCCAACGTTACGGTGAACCGTATCATAAGTGAGGGTAAACTTATTAATTACAATACTGAATGAAAAGGTCCATTTAATAAAGAATGGACCTTCAAATGTTTCTTAAAGTTACTTTTATAAAAAATGATAAGTGTATATAACAGAAACCATCACAGCTACCTCTATTGACCAATAGAAACTTTATCTGGACCCCAATTCACCATATTAGTTTATAGATCACTAAGGAAATATACCTTTTTATAATATTCCAAATAATTTGTTATAATAATAGTAAATAGAATTTGAAAAGAGGTATAACTTATGGAGCAAATCCTAAAAAGAACAAAGGCACTGCCGGAAAGGGTTCCTGTCGAGAAGCGAAACAGCTTCATTGGAGTTGGAACTGCACGGCAAACTTGTTTCTAGATGTATTGCGCATTGTTTTGCATAATGCCGAAGAAATGTTACTTGATGTATTCAAACGCTGTTACTCCGATCCGCGTGATATATGGAAAGTTCTGCGGGAAATAGCCACCCAAGATGGAACTGTGACAGAGTACCGTGACCGTATCGTAGTTGAACTAACCGCTTTGCCCATCCCGGCACATCGCAGGGCAACAGAAAACCTTTTTTATGAATTGAATGCCGACCGACATACGATGGAGAGTAACAATAAAACAATTTACTTCAAAATTAAAAATAGTCCCTCTTAGGCTTAGAGGGACTATAAAAAATTATTTTAGGTTGTCCTGAGTCCTGTACAATGATAATAGAGGTTTATTAATTCCAATAGATGATACAGACTTACTGAGCATGTTAGATTAAATAAAAAACAATGGACATAAGGCTGTTGATACGTTTCTAAATAATAAAGCAAGAGAAATTATTTTAAAATAAGTTATAGAGCTCAGTCCTATTTATAATACACACGCAATCAATAATTTTCTATTATTGTAACATTCTCTTCGGAACTCAAATAAAGCAGGTGAAATAATGACAGTTAGCGAATCTAGTTTAAAAAGAACTATAAAAAAAGATAGTGATCTTTCAGGGAAGTTGGTTTCTGTAAGAAAGAAAAGGGATGAAGAGGCAAAGAAAATCCAAACTTTATCTAAAAAAAGAAATTTGACAAGATTAGATTTACAAAAATTGGAGCGACTCCAGAAAAGCCTATTAAAGTATGAAAAAGAAATGACTCAGCTAATGGAACAAGTTCGTAAAAATAAAGATGATATTAATAGATATAAGGAAAGAGTAGATAAAGAGCAAAAGCGGGAATACGATAAAATGCTGAAATCTATTCAATCGCAGACAAGCATGAATGAAAATTATATGAATAGTGTTTCGGAAGTATCAGAAAAGATAAACCAACTTGCCGTTGATGTCAAACATACTGCTGCAGAAAAAGAGGTTATTGAATTTGATGTGTTTTTATCCCATTCAAGCCTTGACAAGGAAATATTTGTTACAGAGTTGTCAGAAAAACTAAGCGAAAAAGGGTTAAATGTTTTTGAGGATGTCAAAGTTTTTAAAATAGGGCAAAGTCAAACAGATATGATGAACATGGGTATTTTAAACTCAAGATTCGTTGTTGCTTTCCTATCCCCCAACTTCATTAAGAGTGGTTGGTCTGATTATGAGTTCAAAAGCTTTTTAAACCGAGAGATAAATGAGAAGAGAATAATAATATTGCCTGTATGGCATGATGTATCAGTTGAAGATGTACGCCAATACAATCCGTATTTAGTAGATAAATTTGCTTTAAGTACTAATAAGTTTACGATAGATGATATTGTAGAACATATTTTTGATGTGGTTTCCATGTCAAAGGAATAAGATTTAAAACAATTTTGTTGAGTAATGATTGCTCATAGTTATTATATTGATCCTCATATTCAAAATTTAGGAAATAGGTTTTAAAATTCAATTTGGGTCGGGGGAGGTGGTATAGATGATATCTAAAGATGAAATTTTCCGCATATTAAATAAGTTAGAATCAAATATAGCTGATGATCTTGAATCACAACAATTAGATTTTAAGCAATGGATTACAAGAAGTTTTGATGACAACATTAAATTGATGTTGAAAATGGCTGTTTGTATGGCCAATGGTGGTGGCGGAAGCGTCGTGTTTGGTGTTGCGGATAAAGCTAAAGGAAGATCTAATGCAATATTAGGTGTTCCGCAGGATTTAGATACCACAATACTTCAAAAAAGGATTTATGAGAAGACAGATCCTCATCTTACACCAGTATTTGAGGATATAGTAGTTCCAGAAGGGTCAAAACGGTTACTGTTGATGAATGTGTACCCAGGCATGCCACCTTATACTACAACCGATGGTTCGGCAACGATAAGACAGGGCAAGGATTGTATTCCATATACAGGTTCGTTAAGGCGTAAAATGATGGATACATCAATACAAATGGATTTTACTGCTGAATTTATTCACGAGGATTGGAAAAGTCTATTCTCTCACTCTGCAATGGAACGTGTGCGTGAAATTATGTCTAGGGAAAGGGTAGATGAACATCTTTTATCATTATCCGATGAAGATTTATTGAGATCAATTGGAGCACTAAAAGATAATTACTTTACAAAAGGTTCCTTGTTACTTGTCGGGAAACCGGAGGCTATTTCTAAATTTATTCCACAACATAAATGGTCTTATAGAAAGATGATTAGTGACACAGATTATTCACTTAGAGACGATGGAACGCATGCTATTCCAGTAGCATTATATGAACTGGAAAGATATATTGCAGTTGATAATCCAATGGTAACTGTTGAATCTGGACTTGTACATCCAGAGTTTAGTACATATCCGACCATTGCACTAAGGGAAGCACTACTCAATGCATTTGGTCATCGGGATTATCGAATGATAGGTACTATTATGTTGAAGCAATTTAAGGACAAGCTAATACTAACAAACCCTGGGGAGTTTGTCGGTGGTATTACACCTCAAAATATTCTCCATCATCCTCCGGTAGCTAGGAATAATCATTTAATGGATTTGTTAGATAGATTAAAATTAGTCAATCGTTCAAACTTGGGTGTATCAAGAATCTTTCGGTCTTTATTAGTTGAAGGAAAAGAGCCACCAATCTATAGGGAAGTTGGCAGTAACATTGAGCTTAACTTTATATCTTCTCCTTTAAATAAAAACTTTAAAAACTTAATTGATCTAATGACGAAAGAAAACCATCACATTGATGTTGACCACTTGCTTATTTTGCAATATTTAATAAGACATGAAGAAATTGATACTTCAATAGCTGCGGATGTTGCACAAAGAAGTATTGAACAGGCACGTGAACTACTTAGCAGGATGCATAATGAATTTAATTTATTAGAATCTATTGGTCGAGGAAAAGGAAGATACTTCACTCTTTCACGTAATGCCTATGAAATGTTAAAAGGTGAAATGAAATATGAACGGCAACAACGTTTGGATAAAGAAGCAGTTAAAATCCGGATCCTATCTATTTTAAAAACAGATCGAAGCCTGACAAACAAGGAAATTAGGCTGTTAACAGGGATGAACCGTAAACAAGTACAACGTCTAATACAGGAACTAGAACCTGATGGTGTGAAGGTTATAGGAAGAGGAGCGGGAACAAAATATATCTATTCACCCTAAAATAGGGACCAAATGGGACAATTATTGGAACATTATACATTAGTATTTAAATACTAATGGGAAATGGGGACAAAAATAGGGACATAATAGGGACATAATTAGAAATAATAATCAGACGAGGTAGAGCCTTATTTACAATAGTGGCTTTACCACGTCTTTTTAATTTAGGAAATAATATTAGTTTACCCTATCCAACGTTACGGTGAACCGTATCATAAGTAAATGAGGTTTTCTCCTGGTAAAATAAAATGCCAAAAATATGCAATTATTGAGTAAAAACTTGCATTCTTTCGGGTGCTTCTATTGAACACTAAGTAAGATTAGCCTCCTTTAACCTTGAAAATGTATAAATAAATAACTGGTAAGAATAGAATTTACTTTCTAATACTTGCCAGTTATTTATTCATTGTTTATGACACTCTTAAA
>NZ_JXIQ01000010.1 GCF_000934845.1 Mesobacillus subterraneus | reverse complement strand
CAGGAGTCTACGCACCTTCCGTTCCAATCAACCTAGTGCTACTAGACCTATGTGGTAGACAAACTATAAACCATTCAAGTCCTTTACTTTTTAAAGGATTCGGGCGGTTTTTATTTTATAATAGAATCAATCTAGTCAAAATGGGTGGTTCCAATGATGTCAATGCAACAAACAATCAAAGTAAGTCCTTGTATGGGGCTCTATGACCTTATCGTGCCAAAGGATAATATGTTGCGTCAGATTAATGATCTGGTTGACTTTACCTTTGTTTATGAAGATCTCAAGGATAAGTATTGCCTTGATAACGGCAGGAACGCAATCGATCCCATTCGCATGTTCAAAATATCTATTATTAAAAACCAACCATGACCTTTAGGACGTGGATATTGTTGATCGTTCAAAGTATGATATGTCCTTCAAATATTTCCTGGACATGACTCCAGAAGAGGAAGTTATAGACCCGAGTTCCCTGATCAAATTCCGAAAATTGAGGTTAAAGGATCTAAACCTCCTGGATTTGCTTATTAATAAAACGGTGGAGATTGCTTTAGAAAAAGAGATCATCAAAAGCAAGTCCGTTATTGTCGATGCCACTCACACAAAAGCCCGTTATAATCAGTTGAAACCGAAGGAAGGCCATTTACCAAATCGATGAATCCATGAAGACCAAATTTCCATCCAAGACTAAGACTGATGTGTTGGAGGATGAAATTGCCTATTCGCAAAAACTCATTGAAGTGATTGAAAAGGAAGAGACCCTGATTCAATTTCCGGTAGTAAAAGAACATCTTATTTTATTGAAAGAGATGGTCGCAGATGACCTCGAACAGATTCAATGCTCAAAGGATCATCATGATGCGAAAGTGGGACACAAGACGGCAGATTCCTCTTTCTTTGGATACAAGACCCACCTGGCAATGAGTGAGGAACGAATCATTACGGCAGCTGTCATTACGACAGGCGAGAAAAACGATGGCAAGCAACTTCAAACTCTTATTGAGAAAAGCGAAGATGCAGGTAGCAAAAAGAGACAAAAAACAGAAAAAGAACCGATTCACTTCCAAAAACATGCAAGTGAATCGGTTCTTTTCGTTTGGATTTTCTAGAAAATCTTAAAAATCGGCAGATTTTCAGTGGCCTCGGTCACCCCTAGCCTTTTTTCGTTTTTCATTATTTTACTTGTCCGTTTCCATTAATGATATATTTAGTTGATGTCAAGGCCGGAAGCCCCATTGGTCCACGAGCATGAAGCTTTTGCGTACTAATTCCGATTTCTGCTCCAAATCCAAATTCAAAACCATCCGTAAATCTCGTTGAAGCATTATGGTAAACTGCAGCCGCATCCACTTCGTTAAAAAACTTGTTAACATTTTCAGAATTTGAAGAAACAATCGCTTCAGAATGTTTTGTTCCATATAGATTAATGTGAGAAATCGCTTCATCCGTGCTGCCTACCACTTTTATCGCTACTTCCAATCCTAAGAATTCTGTAGCCCAGTCTTCCTTAGTGGCAGGAATGATCTTGTTGCCGGGAACCCTTCCATCCCCATGAATGGTTACCCCTTTATCCTGCAAAATCTCTACCAGTTCTTGCAGATGCATGGCTGCCCAATTTTCATGAACAAGGATTGTTTCACACGCATTGCAAACCGAAGGACGCTGTGTTTTCGCATTGACCGCAATGTTGATCGCCATCTCTTTACCTGCAGATTCATCGATAAAAACATGACAGTTCCCTGCACCAGTTTCCAGAACAGGAACCGTGGAATTTTCCACCACTGTTTTGATCAGTTTTGCTCCTCCACGCGGGATCAGAACATCCAGGTAACGGTTAAGCTTGAACATTTCCGATGCCGTTTGCCTGCCCGTATCTTCAACAAGCTGAACTGCCTCTGCAGGCAATTCGCTCTTCTCAAGCGCCCGGTGGATTACACGGACAATTGCTTTATTCGATCTAATGGCCGTGGAACTTCCACGAAGCAGCACGGAATTTCCTGTTTTCAAACAAAGACTCGAAGCATCAACCGTCACATTTGGCCTTGCCTCATAAATCATGCCAATAACTCCGAGTGGAACGCGAATCTGTGAAATGAGAAGCCCATTAGGACGCTGCCATTGTTCAATCATTTCACCAACCGGGTCCTTCAGCAAGGTTAACGACATCACAGCGTTCGCCATCTCCTTAAGACTTGCTTCATCTAATTTTAGCCGATCCAACATTGATTCACTCATTCCATTTTGTTGCCCAGCAGTGAGATCTTTCTTATTTTCAGCTAAAATAAATTCCTTTTCCTCGATCAACTGAATTGAAATGAGTTTGAGAGCATCATTTTTCTGTTTTGTTGTCTTTTTTGCCAATAAAGAAGCTGCTTGTTTGGCTTTTTCCCCTTTTTGAATCAATTCGTTTGTGCTCATCCTTTTTTCTCCTCTCGCTGACTGACCCAATGGTCACGGTGAATAACTACACTTCTGTTGCTGTTGGCAATAAGCATTGCCTCTGTGCTCGACAATCCTATAATTTCATTTAACTCGCTTGAGGAAAAATTACTCTGTCCCTTCCCGATTATTTCTCCACTTGGTCCGACAACCTCCACGACATCATTCACCATAAAGCTGCCAATTATTTTTGTTACTCCAGCCGGAAGGAGGCTTTTTCCCTTATTTAAAATGGCTACTGCTGCACCTTTGTCAACTTCAATCTTCCCATTTGGAATCGAATGAAGTGCAAGCCACTGCTTGGATAACTTCACGCTTGAATTTAAATCGCTTCCTATGTAAGTGCCATCCCCCTTGCCTTCCAGAATTTCCACCAGCTTTTCTGCCCCAGTACCCGATCCGATGAATACATGAACGCCAAGGGCTTTAGCAATCCGCGCAGCTTCAAGCTTTGTCTTCATCCCACCAGTGCCGATTTTGGAACCAGTACCTGAAACAGCTTCAAGCATCTCATCCGGAATATGAGTAAGGAAGTTGTATTTTTTGGCATCTCGATTGGTTCTGGGATTTTTATCATAAATGCCGTTGATATCTGTCAAAATGATTAAATGGTGTGCATGAATAAGGCCGCTGACCAATGCCGAAAGCATGTCATTATCCCCGAACGCCAATTCCTCGATCGATACGGAATCATTTTCATTTATAATTGGCACAACATTTCGTTTCAACAGTTCTGACAACGTCGCATATGCATTCTGATACTGCTCTTTATAAAGAAAATTTTGACGTGTAAGCAGCAACTGCGCGGAAACAATTCCATATTTTTTAAACTCTTCTGTATAGCCCTGCAGCAAGAGACCCTGCCCGACAGCAGCAGCTGCCTGCTTTCCAGCGATGGTTACAGGCCGAGAGTTATACCCAAGGTCAGCAAAACCCGCAGAAATTGCTCCTGATGAAATCAAAATCACTTCATGTCCAAGCTTTTTGAGGCGAACAAGCGCCTCCACATGTTTACGAAGCATCTCGACACAAAGCCCACCATTCAAGTTTGTCAACGAACTGCTTCCAATTTTCACGACAATCCTGTTTTTTTTCATGATTTGTCACCGCCCGTTATTTATTTAGGGAAAGAGTATGAAAAACAAAATCTATTCCGATGGCACCGAACCACACTGGCCATATCGTCATTTCACATTCAGAATTTCAATCCAAACCCTATCACATTTTGATAAGGACATAGAACCTGTCTAAATAACAGGGGTTTCTTGACTACTTTTAGCTCTACACCTCCAAACCTGTCTAAATAACATCAGATTCTTGTCCAGGACTAGCGCATAGCCTGCCGCTTAGGCAAGCCGTTGGACGCTAACTGCTCGGAGATGCTTTTTAACTTCGGTCCTGCCAAGCACAAAGTCCTGTGGTAGTTCCAAAATTGTAGAAAGCGAAAGTGCCTTGGTCAGCCCCGACAAGCGTTAGAGCTCAACATTTCTCAGGTGAAAATTTATAGAGTTTTTTCCATATAAAAAAGCCCTTCTATCCTTGTAAAAAGGACGGAAGAACTTAGTCTTTCGCGGTACCACCTTCATTGGCACATAGAATCCACGTGCCCGCTTTCATACTCCCTTAACGAAGGAAAACGATCAGGTTTGCCTGACAGCTCTAGGGATAGGTTCAATAGCTTTGCAGGATGTAAGATTTTTCAGCCCGTGAATCCTACTCTCTTTTACCTGATTTCTATTTACTAATTCCCTGTCATTACTTTTTTATTTATTATTGATGTAAAATTTCAGTTTATTAGAAATCATTATGTATGACACCGAAATTTATGTCAACATTTTTTATTGTTTATGGGTACTTTAATCCTAAAATATCCGATAAATCCAAAAACCCCCTTGCACCTCAATTTGAAAAATAGGTTTACAAGGGGATTATTGATGTACTTAAAGCCCACTCACTAATTACTAAAATTTCTTCTTTCCTATTAATCTATCGGGTCTTCAAATCCTAATAGAATACAGAGGAAAAAGCCACTGGTGTATGCGATAAGTAAACCAACAAAGTATAAAGGAAAACCGGTAGTAATAAATCCTAGAGGAATCCCACCTAATTCAGGTACTTTCGCAGCTACACCCATCATGGCCATAGCGCTTCCCCCTATAGCACCACCTAAACAAGACGCAAGAAACGGCTTACCGAGGGGAATAGTCACACCCCAAAGCAATGGTTCCCCAATTCCAAGCATTCCTACAGGAAGTCCA
The DNA here is from genome assembly GCF_000934845.1 of Mesobacillus subterraneus. Taxonomy (GTDB): domain Bacteria; phylum Bacillota; class Bacilli; order Bacillales; family Cytobacillaceae; genus Mesobacillus; species Mesobacillus stamsii. The sequence goes on along the minus strand of NZ_JXIQ01000010.1, from coordinate 17,936 downwards.
TTTTTTATCGTTCTTTTTAAGCGCTTACTTTTTGTTTTTATATAAACGCCTATTGAGGCACCCACTTGACCAGCTCCTGCCATCGCTGTTACAGGCAAGAGATAAGTTACACCGAAATCTTGAACTAATTGGGTATTTACAGCAATTAATCCATGGTGCATACCGGATACAACCAAAGGTAAATAAATTAACGAAGCAATTCCTGCTAAATAAGGAACTTGATAAATGATAAAACTTACCATGCTTCCAATACTTTCCGAAATGATTCCTCCTAGTGGTTGAAACACTGCCAATCCGACAACTGTCATTACACTAATAGTCAAAAATGGAGTTAAAAACAGATCTAACGAGTTTGGAATTCGTTTTCGTAAATTTTTTTCCAATAATGTTGCGACATATACAATAATAAGTACTGATATAACCCCACCTCTACCTGGTACTATCGTAACGGAAAAAATCTCCGCACCTGCTAAACCTCCACTTGATAAAATGAATCCAATGATCGCTCCAAGTACAGGTGTCCCACCAAATTCCTTGGCGGTATTAAAACCGACGATAATAGGTAATATAGAGAAAATGGAATATGCGACTGTTCCCATAATAACGCCAAATGAGGTTTCTTTAAATCCTGGGTAATAGACATATGTTGACTCATAAATTGTTACAATCAACCCACAAGCAATAAATGCTGGAATAATCGGGACAAAAATGGACGCAATTCTTTTTAATATGAGTTTATACCAGACATTATTTGCTCTATTTGCATTTTCTTTTCTGATCATCGCTTCATCTCTTGTATCAATTTCCAAAATTTCTTTCATTTGTGTTGTAACTGTTTGTGCTTTTCCTGGTCCAACAATAACTTGTAAATAATCAGATTCAAATATAACACCTAATACATTTTCCATCTTTTTAATATTCTCTATATGAACTTTAGCACTTTCTATCACTGTAATACGAACGCGTGTCATACAATTCTCTAGTGCTTCAATATTTTCTGCTCCACCAATTTCTTTTATCAGTTGTTCAGCCATTATTTTTGAATGTTTACTCAATTTATTTACCCCCTTTATTCTAAGTCTTTATTCATAATCGACCATTCTTGAACAACTTTAAATCCAGATCTTTCATATATCCTTCTAGCATGATTATCTTTTGTAACAAATAAAGTCATATAATCAGCTTGTTTTTCTTTTAAAGCTAAGCAAAGTTTACCAAATAACACATTGCCAATATGTCTTCCTTGATATAGAGGGTCTACAGCTAAAGCCGAGAAAAATCCTCTTCCATTTTCTTCTCGAAAAATGGTCCCAGCAGTTGCACATACTTGTGTTTGATCAACGGCAACCAAAATATCCTTTCCTTCCTGGATCCCATCTATAAATTTCTTATAAAAAGACGGATCCTCTAGTCGTTCAAACATCTCGCTATACCCTGAATGACGTAACTGATTAAAAAACGTAAACGTTATTCCTTCCTTTTCAAGATTTTCCGCTTGAATTTTAACTTCGTCTGCCAGTGTGAAATCTTTTAAATTACGATAATAAGACAATTCTTCCTGTTGGACGGCATACCCCCTTTTTTTTAAAAATTTCAATCCATAACTTTCTTTCTTAATTCCTGGAGCCTTATTATGTTCATGCTTTTCTTTGTCAACATACCAAGATAATTTAATCGGACAGGAATGAGAAAGTGTTACTTCTTTTTTTCCATTATCCTTTAAATACTTTTCGCCAAGATCTAATAGAGTCGAGCCAATACCTTGTTTTTGATAGTTGCTGTCAACTACAAGCATATTTAAATAACCAGGGGTGTCCTGAAAGGTCTCACCTGTGGAAATCTCCTTTTTGCAGACCATATTTATAAATCCGATAACGCTTTCATTTTTTGATAGGCATACAATAAACCCATCGCGAGAAAAATTCTTATTTCTTACTACCTGTTGTGTGAAATCTTGTTCATCTCGAAAAGGTTTATACCCCAGGTTAACTGCTTCTATATTCCAAAGCCCGATAATCTGCTTAATATCACTAAGTTCGATTGTTCTATAGTACATTTGAGTTCTCCTAACTTGTTACTACATTTTCAGATAATTCTTTTATCCATGTATTCGATCATTACTTATCCAGGATCGGAGTTCATGCAAAAAAATTTCATAATGTCTCTCGTATAAACCCTTGCGCTTTTTGAAGGTTTTTCTTAGCTTCTTCATAGTTACAACTAAGTAATATCATCACTATCGCAGTTTTAACATGTCCTTGTGCTTGTTGATAATATTCTGCAGCAGCATCATAACTTACATCTGTTGCCGCCATAATAATTCGTTTTGCTCTTTCAACAAGCTTTTTATTAGTTGGTAGCACATCAACCATTAAGTTCTGATATACTTTTCCGACTCCAACCATTGATGCTGTGGAGATCATATTAAGTACCAGTTTTTGAGCCGTTCCTGCTTTTAACCTCGTTGAACCAGTTAACACTTCTGGTCCTGTTTCTACTTCAATGGCAACACTAGAATATTTACTCATTTCCGCGTGTTTGTTACAGCATATACTTACAGTGCGTACACCTCGTGACTCTGCTGCTTTTAATAAGCCAATCGCATATGGAGTTCTCCCACTTGCCGCGAGTGCTATAACCGTATCTTTCTCAGAAATCTTTAATCTTTCACACTCTCTTTCTCCAGCAAATTCATCATCTTCTGCACCTTCTACTGCTTCTATAAATGCGCTGTCTCCTCCAGCGATTAATCCAACCACCATTCCTTTGGGTGTTCCAAAAGTAGGTGTGCACTCAACTGCATCAAGAATACCTAATCGCCCAGACGTACCAGCTCCAGCGTATATTAAGCGACCGCCCTTTTTAAACGAAGATTGGACTAGTTTCACTGCTTCTTCAATTTTTCCTAGTTGTGAAAACACAGCGGTAGGTACTGTTTTGTCCTCATTGTTCATAATTGTAAGAATTTCATTGATAGTCATTTTATCCAAGTCCCTTGTGTTAGGATTTCGCATTTCCGTCTGCAATTTTTCTAACATATTCTCACCTTCTTCTTTAAGTTATAGGTTTATTATCACTAATTATATATATTGTGAAATTAAAATTCAATAATATTTTTATATTTTATGAAATTAAATTTCATAAAATAACTAAGAAACGCGCGCTATTATTTACGCAGTCGCATCGTTTCATTTTGTGCCTTTTTAAAAGCTGTTAAAACTTCGTCACCTAGCATGTGAAAAACACTTAAATATAATGTGTCAATTATATTTAATTGAACCATTCTTGAGGTAATCGTTCCGATACGAAAGTCCTCTTCCATGCTTGGAACACAAAGTGTAATATCTGCCAGCTTATATAACGGGGAACGATTCATCTTCGTAATTGCGATGACTGTAGCACCTTGCTCTTTGGCAAAAGTAGCCAGTTCAATCACATTCTTCGTTTTTCCAGACAAACTAATCCCAATAAATACATCATCTTTTTGTAGATGAGGGATGACGGTTATATTGTAATGAAAATCTGGAGAACTTGTTGTTTGATAGCCTATTCGTGCAAATTTATATCCACCATCATAGGCTGCAGTCACTGATCCACCAACCCCATAAAATATCACCTTTTTTGCCTTAATAAGGGCTTCCACTGCATTTTCTAATTGTACTCGATCAAGCGAGGCAAGAGATGATACAATTGCGCCTTGGTTAGCATATGTCACCTTGCGAAAAAGATCATATACTGAGTCCTTTTTTTCAAGGCTGGTGAAAGTTGTTAAATCCCCATTAGCAACTGTTACATCCTTCATAAGCTGCATCTTAAACAATCGAAAGCTATTAATTCCAATCGACCTACAGAAGCGAGTAACACTAGCTTCACTTACTTCTGCACTTTTTGCTAATTCTTTTGTTGTCATGCTTGGAACCAATTCCGGGTTAGACAAAATAAACTCTCCAATTTTTCGCTCAGTGTCAGAGAATCTGGATAATTCTTTTTTAATCAATTTCAACAATGAACTCATAAATATGTTTCCTCTCTATATAACAAATCTTTATTCATTATAACTTTGTTCCACGACAAATTTCGTTCGATCCCCTCGTGTAATGATTTGAGCGTATTCAATCACGCTATCTTTATCATCATACGTCGTAGATTCTGATAAAAAGGAAGGAGAGTTGACTGGAATATTTAAATAGTTGCTTACTACTTCATCGGAAAGAATAGGTTCAATTGATTCGATACCACGAGAAATATTGATTTCATATTTGGTACGCAACACTTCAAACAGCGAATTCTGGCAATCCTCGATCGACAGTCCTGGTGCTACTTTCCAAGGAATATAGGAAGTATGATATTGGATCGGTTCCTTATCTGCATAGCGCAATCTAACCAGTTTGATTACAGGGTCTTTTTCTTCTATTTCTAAAATGGAGGCAATAGTTTGGTTAGCAGGAATAACCTCTAATTCTATTACTTCCGATTTGGAGTTTCTTCCTTGCATTTGTTGCGCAAAGCTGCGAATTTTTTGCGTGAGGGGCGTCTGTATTTTCGCCATGGATACAAACGTTCCTTTGCCTTGTATCCTTTTCAAATATCCCTCTAGCTCCAATTGCTGCAAGGCCAAGCGAACGGTCGTGCGACTTACATTATACTCCTCGCAAAATTCACTTTCCGTTGGCAATTGGTCATTAACTTTGTATTTTCCTGATTTAATTAATTCAATAATTTTAAACTTTATGGTCGTATAGAGGGCTAGCTCTTTTTTTTGCTCACTCATAAAAAGCTCCTTACTACAAAATGTTTAGATACATTATATCTCTTTTGTTATAACATTTGAACAGCGGATACATTTCTTTCGCACCATTTTAAAAGCTCAGAACAATGCACAAATACTATTGTTTTTAGTTTTTTTCAACAGAATAACTAATAGGTAATTACAAATTTTAAAGAATATACAATTGACAAATCAAAAATATAATGATAAATTCAGATCACAAATTACAAATTCCTTTTATTTATAGTAACAAATTATTCCTAAAAAGAAGGATTTAAGATAACAAAAAGGAAGGGAGATATGTCTTCTAATGGAAATGATAGTTGCGAAAAATTATGAAGAATTAAGCCAAATTAGTGCGCAGATGATTGCTGAATTCATCCAAAAAAAGCAAGATGCAGTTCTTGGATTAGCGACCGGGAGTACACCGGTTGGTATGTACAAGAAGTTAATTGGTTATCACAACAAGGAAGGGCTCGACTTTTCAAAGATTATAACATTTAATCTTGATGAATATGTGGGCATTTCACCGAATCACCCTCAAAGCTATCACAAATTTATGAAAGAAACATTTTTTTCTCACATTAATATTTCTACAAGCAACATTCATATTCCACGAGGTGATCAACCTCAAATAGAGAAACAATGTGAGTCTTATGAACAAGCAATAAAAGATGCAGGCGGCATTGATATCCAAGTACTTGGAATTGGATCAAACGGGCATATTGGCTTTAACGAACCTGGCTCCAGTCCAGAAGAAAAGACAAGGGTAGTTCAATTAACCGAAAGCACCATTCAGGCAAATGCACGCTTCTTTGGTGATGAAGCACTAGTACCTAGATTAGCCATTTCAATGGGAATCAAAACTATTTTAGAATCAAGCAAGAAAATCATTCTATTAGCAAGCGGGGAAGAAAAAGCAAATGCTGTTCAAGGAATGATCGAAGGAGAGATTAGCACTCAGCTCCCTGCCTCCTTGCTTCAGTTACACAAAAATGTAATCGTTATCGCCGACCAACCTGCAGCCAAAAATTTGAAAATGATCAATAAATCCTTAAATAGTGTTTACGTTTAAAACAAGAGTGGGAGGATAGGAAATTTTTAACAGTTAAATAATTCTGGCTGCGAATGAAACGCGGTAATTCCACTTGTAAGGAGGTGATTTTTTTAAAAGTACGAGAAAATAGGAATGCTTTCTGGAGGGTCAAAATGATCAAAGTGGGAGTAATTGGTTTGGGAAGTATTGCTGCAAAAGCATACTTACCAATTTATGGAGCTTTAGAAGGGGTTGAATTTCATTTTCAAACGAGGAATAATGAAAAACTTCAAGAAATTGGCAATAAATACCGATTTACGAATTTGCATTCAAGCAGGCAGTCTTTAATAGAAAGCGGAATCACTGGGGCTTTTGTACATTCCGCAACTGAATCACATGAGGCAATTGTTCGTGAGCTATTAGAGCACGATATTCATGTCTTTGTTGATAAACCGATTACCTTTGATTACGAGAGCTCCCGCAAACTGACTGAACTAGCCGCTGAAAAAGGGAAAATTCTGATGACGGGTTTCAATCGTCGATATGCTCCTTCCTACAATGAATTAAAAGCTGTCGACAACCCTAGTATAGTCATTGTGCAAAAGAACCGGATGAGACTTCCAAGAGATTTACAGACATTTGTTTGGGACGACTTTATTCATGTAGTTGATACAATCACTTACCTTTTCCCATTTCCAATCGAAAACATCATCGTCAATGCACGTTTTCATGAAAACATGGTGCAGCACGCGGTAGTCCAGTTCCTCTCCCAAGGAAGGACTGCGATTGGAATTATGAACCGTGATAATGCTATATCGGAAGAAATTGCTGAGGTTATGGGTCCCTATGAAAAAAGAACAGTCTATAATTTATCGAACCTGATCATTTCTCGAGGTTTGGAGGAGATTGAAATCCGCAGAAATGACTGGGAGCCAACCTTAACAAAACGAGGGTTCGAGCAAATGGTAGATGATTTTATTCAAGCTTTAAAAAGCGACAGGCAGCCAATGATTTCAGCAGTCGATGCCCTTGTTACCCATGAACTATGCCAAAGAATTATGGATGAACTTCAAAAGGATTAACCGTAGTTGGTACATTATTTCAACAAGGACAGATAGAAATTCTATTGAAAAAACGCCTTATAAATTAAAAATAAAACGTTTACATTTATAAAACATGCAATTATAATAAAATTAGGCTACAGGTTATGACAACATAACGTCATAATAAGAGCTTAAAAAAACAAGGGGGGCACCTATCAAATGACAGGACCTAATATTCTTTTAACTCGTATTGACAATCGTTTAGTGCACGGCCAAGTTGGTGTTACATGGACGACTACATTGGGCGCGAATCTATTAATCGTCGCAGATGACCTTGTTGCCACCGATCCACTTCAACAACAGTTGATGGGAATGACTGCCGAATCAACGGGAGTAGGTATCCGTTTTTTTAGCGTCGATCACACAATCAATATTATTAGTAAAGCCGCTCCCCACCAGAAGATTTTCATTATCTGCAGGACACCGAATGAAGTAAAGAGATTGGTCGATGGTGGCGTACCAATTAAAGAATTAAATGTAGGCAATATGCACTTCAGCCCAGGTAAAAAGCAGATAAGCAAAAAGGTTTATGTAGATGATTCCGATTTGGAAACATTGAAGTATATTGCTGCAAAAGGTGTGAATGTATACATCCAGGATGTACCTGGAGAACAAAAGGAATCTATTAAATAGGGGGAAAGAAAATGGATATCACCTTAACACAAGGTATATTGCTAGCAGTGCTGGCGATCATCGTCGGAATTGATGCATGGCTCGAAGGCTTCTTCATCTTCCGGCCGATCATTGTTTCAACAATTACTGGTTTTATTCTTGGGGATGTTAAACTCGGACTAGTAGCTGGTGGATTAACAGAGCTTGCGTTTGCAGGCCTAACTCCAGCGGGTGGCACTCAGCCACCAAACCCGGTGCTTGCCGGTATTATGACACCGGTGCTTGCCTACTCAGCCGGAGTTGATGAAAAAACTGCAATTGGGCTGGCACTTCCTTTTAGTTTCTTAATGCAATATATTCTCTTATTCTACTATTCCTCTTTCGCTTTCTTTATGGCAAAAGCGGATCGTTATGCTGAGGAAGCAAACGTTAAAGCATTTTCCCGTTTGAATCTCTTCCTTATCTTGATTGTTGCTTTGACAAATGGAGTTGTCGTTTTCCTTAGTGCCTATATTGCCCAGACTCCGATGAGGCAACTTGTTGAGGCTATGCCCGAATGGTTAACACATGGATTCCAGGTTGCGGGTGGAATTTTGCCAGCAGTTGGTTTCGCTCTACTACTTCGCGTCATGATGAAAAAAGAACTGATTCCGTATTTGATTGTTGGTTTCGTTTTCGCTTCATTCATACCATTCTCCAACTTACTGCCTGTAGCAGTTATCGGAGCAGCATTCGCGCTTTTTGAATACTTTAACAATCAAAAGAAACAAGTCGTTGCAACACCACCAGGAGGAGGGGATTACAGTGACGGAATCTAACCGTATTTTATCCAAAAAAGATTTGACAAAACTTGCCTTCCGTTCGCTTTTCTTGCAGGCAAGCTTTAACTATGAAAGAATGCAAGCTGGTGGCTGGTTGTATTCCATGCTCCCATTCTTAAGAAAAATTCATAAAGATGATAAAAAGCTTTCTGAAGCAATGAAAGACAATATGGAATTTATCAACACCCATCCGACCCTCGTAGGTTTTCTAATGGGACTGCTGCTTTCTCTTGAAGAAAAAAATGAAGATCGCAACTTGATTAAAGGTTTGAAGGTTGCGTTATTTGCTCCGCTTGCCGGAATCGGTGACGCCCTGTTTTGGTTTACCCTATTGCCAATTGTGGCTGGTATCTCAGCATCCTTTGCCATTCAGGGAAGTTTGATTGGTCCACTGATTTTCTTTGCAGTCTATGTCGGAGTCTTTGCTCTCCGAATTGTTTTGACTCATATGGGTTACCAACTTGGAACAAGTGCCATTGAGATAATTAAGACAGGATCACAATCAATAGCGAAATCTGCGACAATCCTGGGATCTACCGTCATTGGCGGACTTATCGCTGCTTATGTACACATTAATGTATTATCTGAAATTAAGATTAACAGCGAGCATTCCGTAGCACTTCAGGCAGATTTCTTTGATAAAATTTTCCCGAATCTCCTGCCGCTCAGTTTTACACTGCTGATGTTCTACTTCCTTAAAAAGAAGAAGACTAGCCCAGTTGTATTGATTGGAGTTACCTTCCTCTTTGCTATTGTACTGTCCTTTTTGGGGGTGTTATAAATGATGAAGAAAGTCATAATCACCGGGCATGGTAACTATGCAACAGGACTTAAAAGCTCGCTTGATTTGCTAGCGGGAAGCAATGAAGATGTCATTGCGATTGATTTTCCGGCAGAATTAAATGAGCAAGGGTTAATGAAAAGAATGATGGACACCGTGGAAACTTTCTCTGACTTCGAATTTTTGTTTATATGTGATATATTAGGAGGTACTCCATATAAAAATGCGGCAGTTCTCGCTAATACAAATCACCGTTTAGAAGTGGTTGCAGGATGTAATCTAGGGTCTATCCTGGAGGGAATCTTGCAAAAGGATATGATGAGCTTAGATGAACTTGCTGAAGCAATGGTGAATTCTAGCAGGAAGTATACGGTTAAGTTCGAAAGAATCATAGAATCAGCAGCATTTGATGGAGGAATCACTGAGGAGGATGGTATATAATCAGATGAACACTCAGGAGGAAGTTAAGGTGAAAAGGATTGATAAAAGTAATCCGCTCCCTCTTTACAATCAGCTGATGGAGATCATAATATCCATGATTGAGAACGGAAAATTCGATGCGCATGACAAGCTTCCTTCCGAACGGGAATTCTGTGAAAAATACGATGTCAGCAGAATTACTGTTCGCCAGACGCTACAGGAACTAGAAAAAGAAGGCTATATTTATAAGCAGCATGGTAAAGGGACATACGTGGCCCCCAAGAAATTTGGCCAGCAATTGTTTACGGTCTACAGTTTCACAGAAGAAATGAAGCGCCTTGACAAAAATCCAGAGACAAAGGTTCTTTCGTTTGAATTAATCAAACCCAAAGATAGAATCAGGACGGCTCTTCATCTTGGGCCGGAGGATGAAGTATACAAAATTATGCGCCTTAGGCTTGCGGATAGTGTTCCGATGTTGTTGGAAACCTCCTATCTGCCGGCTGCCAAATTTCCGTTCTTAACGAAAGAAGCGCTGAAAAAAAAGCCAATGTATCACGTATTTGAAGAAGATTATTCCATCAAGGTTGAACGTGCGATCGAGCAATTCCACGCTTCTAATATTGATGAGAAAACAGCAAAGCTTCTTAAGATTAACCAAGGGGAAGCATGTATGAACATTAAACGTTCTACGTATTTTCACGATGAAGTGGTTGAATATACAGAAACTGTAGCCCGCGGCGACCAGTTCTTTTATACAGCCGAATTGCAAAATCCGAGATAAAGGCAGTAGCCTAATATTTGAAAACTATGTTGAACCTATTGGTTTGATATAGTTTTCACTATTAACTCAACTGGTTATGACGACATAAACACTTAGGAGTGAAGAAAACTTATGTTTTTACCATTATCAAAAGAAAAACTCATTTCGATTGGAGCAGAGTCAACTGTTACAGAGATTCTACAGCAACCTAGGCTCTGGAAAGAAACATATAAAATTGTTAAAAAGAATAAGGACCATATTCAAGACTTTCTCTATCAACTATCGCAGCGCCATGAAATTGTTCGCTTTATTTTTACTGGAGCAGGCACGTCTGCATATGTAGGAGAAATAGTTGTTCCCTATCTAAAAAAGCATAATAGTAATAACGGATGGCAGTTTGAAGCGACTGCCACTACTGATATTGTTTCAAATCCCAATTATTATTTAACGAAAGATATTCCTACCGTGATGGTTTCCTTTGCACGTTCAGGAAACAGTCCCGAAAGTGTTGCAGCAACGGAAATCGGCAAACAATTGGTCGACCATTTTTATGAAATCATTTTTTCCTGCAATCCGGATGGCCGTCTTGCTAAAAAAGCAGAAAGTAGTGAAAACTCCTTAACCCTGTTAATGCCTGCCGAATCAAATGACCAGGGATTTGCAATGACCAGTTCATTCACTAGCATGATGATGGCCAGCTTGCTCTTATTCCAGCTTGATAGGCTTGAGGAACTGAGTGACGTTGTTGAAACTATTAGTTCTGTCGGTGAAGCGCTCTTTACGGAATTGAATTCATTGCTGGAAGAAATTATTGCGTTTGATTTTGAGCGCATTATTTACCTTGGTTCCGGTCCATTGGGTAGTCTTGCAAGAGAGTCTGCGTTAAAGGTCCTTGAATTGACAGCCGGCAAAACCATTTCCATGTATGAAACTCCACTTGGATTCAGACATGGTCCTAAATCCATTCAGAACGAAAAATCGCTGATTGTGTTGTACCTTTCCAACGATCCTTATACGCGAAAATACGATCTGGACCTCCTGGCTGAACTCCATAACGAAGGTATCGGGAAAATCGTCGTGCTTGATTCCAGAGATGACAATGTTGTGAAAGAAAAATGTGATTGGTATGTTAAGGCCGTCCCAAATACCCAGGCAATCCAAGACATTTATTTAGCTTTTATTTATATTTTATTCGCACAGACGCTGGCAGTGAAAAAATCTATTGATCTTGGTTTGAAGGTAGATAATCCAAGTGTTAACGGAACCGTAAACAGAGTTGTCCAGGGAGTTATTATCCATCCATTGGAAAAGTAATCGTTGCTTCAGTCAAATTGGCAAGTTCTATTTTATAAAATAAGGAGTGGATGTCAGATGTTCGTTCAAAATTCAAATCTTGTTAATACAAAGGCAATGCTGCTTGATGCCCAGAAACACGGCTATGCAATTCCGGCTTTTAATATTCATAATTTGGAAACAGTTCAGGTGATAACAGAGGCAGCAGCAGAATTGAATTCTCCTGTTATTCTTGCTGCAACTCCTGGAACTTTTTCCTATGCAGGCAGGGATTATATCCAAGCGATTGTCGAAGCCGCTGCAGTAAGATATTCCATCCCTATTGCCCTGCATCTTGACCATCACGAGAATAAATCTGATATCGAAGAATCACTTAACTTAGGTGTCAAATCTGTCATGATTGACGGTTCCCACCACCCTTTCCAAGAAAACATCAAAATTACAAAAGACATTGTTACTCTTGCACATGAATTTGATGCCACGGTCGAGGGAGAACTTGGCCGTCTCGGTGGGCAGGAAGATGATCTTGTTGTCAATAAGGAAGATTCATTCTATACCGATCCCGATGCAGCAGTCATTTTTGCTAAAGAAACCGGCATCGATTCCCTGGCAGTTGCAATTGGAACAGCGCATGGAATGTATGCATCTGAACCCAAACTGGACTTTGAGCGTCTTGCCATCATTCAGAAAAAAGTCGATATCCCACTTGTACTGCATGGTGCTTCTGGTATATCACTTGAAGACGTTCGCCGCAGTATTTCATTGGGCTGCACGAAGGTCAATATTGCAACTGAATTGAAAATACCTTTCTCAGGAGCACTTCGAAAGTATCTTGTCGATCATCCTGAAGAAAGCGACCCACGTAAATATATGGCCCAGGCGAAAAAGGACATGAAACAAGTTGTATATGAAAAAATCAAAATGTGCATGAGTGATGGCAAAGCATGATTTTATCGATCACTTTGAACCCTTCAGTGGATATTGCATACAGAATCCCTGAGTTTTACCTGAACAATGCTAATAGATGCAACTTCACGCAAAAAACTGCCGGGGGCAAGGGACTCAATGTGGCAAGGGTATTAAAATCACTCGGAATGGAAGTTATGGCTACTGGTTTTTTGGGCGGAACAAATGGTCATTTCATCGAATACGAGATTGAGAAGGAAGGCATAGCATCTGATTTCGTGACAATCAAAGATAGTACAAGAAACTGCATAGCTATCCTTCATGGCACCCAACAGACAGAAATTTTGGAAGAAGGACCTGACATCAATCAGGAAGAAGTAACTCGATTTATCGGAAAGATGGCAAGTCTTTTTCAAAAAGCCGATGTTATTACAGCTTCTGGGAGTCTTCCAAAAGGGATCCCAGCAGAGTTTTATGCAGAGCTCATAAGTCTAGCGAAAAGATATGGAAAACCTTTTTTACTTGATACAAGCGGTAAAGCTCTAAAGGCAGCTATAGATGCTGGCCCATTATTCATCAAACCAAACCTAGAGGAATTTGGAACGCTTGTTGGCGGAAAACTTACAAATGAAAAGGAAGCTATTAAGGCCTTGCTAGCTTTCGATTCCAACATTAAGTTTGTCATGGTAACGCTCGGTGCAAATGGAGCTCTCATTAAAACAGAGCAGACCATTTTTAAAGTGACTATCCCTGCTGTAGATGCAGTAAATCCTGTTGGCTCGGGGGATTCAGTAGTAGCTGGTTTTGCTGCTGGATTGGCAAAGGGAATGGATGGAGAAACACTATTTTCCTACAGTACGACAATGGGGGTTTTGAACACACTCGAAACAAAAACGGGATCAGTCAATCCCTCCCTTGTATCCAACTATCAACATCAAATTAGTGTGACAAAAATTAGTTAATAGGAGACCATACATGTATCCCTTTTATTATGATATATCTGAAACTTACCGGGAAATGTCAATAAAGGCAGCCGGTAAACTCATTGAAGCGGTTAATGAAAATCCGGATTCATTAATCTGCTTGGCAGCGGGAAGTACGCCTACCGGAACTTTGGAATATCTCATTGCAGCCCAACAAAACGGCGAGGTGGATTTTTCCCGCTGCAGTTTTGTAGGATTAGATGAATTTGTCGGGTTATCCAAAGAAGATGAAGGCAGCTGTTATCGGTATTTGAATGAGCACTTTTTCATCCCTCTGAAAATACCTGCGAGCAGCATTCAATTCTTTGATTCAATGAGCAATGATTTATCAGAAGAATGCCGCAAAACGGACGCATTTATTTCTAAGCATGGAGGGATTGATGCCCTATTGCTTGGCGTCGGTGTAAATGGCCATCTGGCTTTAAATGAGCCTTATGTGAGCATTAATCTGAATTCCCATGTCATTGAGCTAGATAATACTACCAAAGTAGTTGGCCAGAAATACTTCAGTAAAGAGACAGTCCTTGAAAAGGGAATTACGATTGGGCTTAAGCAAATGCTGGAAGCGAAAATGGCGATTGTCATTGCCAATGGTTCTGCAAAAAAAGATGCCATTGCTCAATTGTTAAAAGGCAGTTATGATGCTAAATATCCCATTTCCTCAATGAACCTTCATAAAAATTGCTTTGTGTATGTCGATAAAGAAGCCGATCCAAAGTAACACGAAAAGCTGGGAGTCTCCTCCCAGCTTTTTTTACCAACATATCTAAGTATTTATCTACTTATTCCCCTCATTCGAAGTCAATTTGTTTCTGTTTACTGTGAATGGCGGCTGTTCCATCCATCCGTGTTCAATCAAAATATTCGCTCCATCTTCTAAAAATAAGGAAACGTCTATTAAACACCGTGCATACAATGCCCCGATATCTCTTCTGCCATTAAGGGAGGCTCCCTCTGCATATTTTCTTATTTTCATCGAAAACATGTCAATTTTATGAGCCACCATTAATTTATCAGAAAAAGCGGGTATGTTGGATGAAGTAACTAAATGATCCAGGGTGGAAGGAGACGGTAAATTCTCTTCATTTAGTTTATTGGAAATTTTTTCGATGTGATTTTTATTGATTTTTTCGCCACTTTCTAGAAATTTTCTTACTTTTTTATTTTGTGTCCCTTGCTTAAATCCAATGATTAGTGCCTTGCTCGTTATGTCGTTGTTAATATTGTCATATAAATGGGCAATTTCTAGTCCATGCAATGGTCTTATATCCCCTAAATAGCCGTTCAAGAAACTCTGATTTTCTACAAAATCCACTTCATTTGGGATTGGCATTTTCGGTGCATTGAGTAACATGCCTTTTGCCTTTAATAGATCATTTGCCTCTGCTGTCAATTTAACAGTTGCATCCAAGCATTTAACAAAAAAATCCCTTACGTCCTTTCTGGTTACGATGGAAATTGCCGCACTATAAATACTCATCCCTGCTTTTCCTGTGTACTGTAAATAATAAGGATAAAATTCATCTTTAAATAGTCGCGGGGCATCTGCATTCACATCTTCTTTTGTAAATCCTACTGGGATAGGAAAGTTCTCTTCCTTAAAAAACAATTCTATGTCCCGTATAAACGTTTTAGTCAAGCTATAAGCATACTCTAAGAGCTGTTTTATTTCGTCATCTTCAACATGCTTTAGATAATAACTAAGCACACATTCCCCCATTGTGTTTCCGTTATATGTAACCCACAGTTTCCCCATTTCAGATAATGTTAAATTCGATATATCCGTACCCATCAAAAACTGCTCCCTTCACTGACTAACTAACCTTATTGGTGGTCTTTTCTGGAGATTCCTGAGCTCCAATGCGGCTTCCATTTATTTTTCACCTTATGTATGAAAAAATACCTATTCCTCTTGTTAAACAAAAAAAGTGTTTGACATTAAGGGGAAATCGGAGTAAATTCAAATTATGATATATTCAAATATTCAAAGATACTAAAGGACAATAGACTAAGGAAGGGTGTATATGCAATATAAATTAAGATTTAAAGGGAGATACAGTAATTATTCCATTCGTTCGCTTCAACGCGATATTATATCCGGGATTGTAGTTGGAGTTATTGCCATTCCTCTAGGGATGGCATTTGCCATTGCCTCAGGAGTAAAGCCTGAGTATGGAATTTACACTACGATAATTGCAGGAATTTTAATATCGTTGCTTGGCGGGTCACGGTATCAAATTGGCGGTCCAACGGGGGCTTTCATTCCGATTCTATTTGGAATTGTGATGACCTATGGATTGGATAATTTATTGATTGCCGGGTTTATGGCAGGCATTATTTTGTTTCTCATGGGAATTTTTAAATTAGGGTCGCTAATTAAATTTATCCCTAAACCAGTGACAATTGGGTTTACTTCAGGAATAGCAGTTATTATTTTTGCAGGTCAAATTCCAAACTTTTTAGGACTCACTGGTGTTGTACAGCATGAATACTTCCTGGAAAACATTTACGAAATTATCGGCAATATTGGGACCATCAACCTATTTAGTCTTTTCACTGCTGCCATTTGTTTGGTCACTGTCCTATATACGCCTAAGTTATTTCCGAAGATACCCGGACCACTTATTGGACTTATTGTTTCCACTCTGATTGCTAGTTTTTTCTACCCAAATCATGTAGCGACCATTGGGTCAACCTTTGGTGAGATCCCTAGCAATCTCCCGCATTTTAACATACCAGATTTCTCAATCGGGCAAGTCCAGAAACTGATTGGCCCTGCATTTGTTATCGCAATGCTTGGAGCAATTGAATCCCTGTTATCGGCGGTAGTAGCAGATGGTATGACAAGTACTAAGCATAACAGTAACAAAGAATTAATTGGTCAAGGGATTGCAAACATGATTACACCCTTGTTTGGAGGTATCCCTGCAACGGGCGCTATTGCAAGAACGGCAACGAATATTAAAAATGGGGCTGCTTCCCCTATTTCTGGAGTGATCCACGGGATCGTCGTACTCATCATTCTTGTCCTTTTTGCTCCATATGCTTCCAAAATCCCGTTAGCAAGTATGGCACCAATCTTAATGATTGTTGCCTGGAATATGAGTGAACGTCATGTGTTTTTGCATTTATTGAAAACGAAAACCGAGGATTCGCTTGTTTTAGTAGTTACATTCTTGTTAACCGTATTTTTCAATCTCACTTTAGCGGTTGAATTAGGTTTAATCTTAGCAGTCATCATTTTCATTAAAAGAATGAGTGATATGATGGTAACAACGAAAGTTTTGCCTAATCCTAGAAACAGATTGGAAAAAGTGGAGCCTCAAATGGTAACAGATTCTCATGATTGTCCACAAATCAGTATTTTTAATGTCGAGGGCCCTTTGTTTTTTGGTGCAGCACAAACCTTTGAGCAAAGCATCATGAATACGATTCATTACCGACCGAAAGTCCTTTTATTAAGGATGGGGAAAGTTCCATTTATTGATACAACCGGAGAATCCATGTTATCAAGTATTGTCCGTGATTTTTCAAAACACGGAATCGTCATACTATCTGGTGTAAACGAACAGCCAAAAAAGGTATTAAGAAAAACTGGACTATATCAATTTATTGGCGAAGATCACTTTTTTGAACATACTGGAGAGGCAATTGATTTTGCCATATTACACTTAAACAAAGATAAATGCCTAGGCTGCAAGCATTTCGCTTTCAGGGAATGCGAAGGTTTATCTGGTGCTACTAAAACAATTGAAGACAGAAGAGTCTATTCAACCTAAAAACTTGTATGGGAGGAAAGGGAAATTGGACCTAGAGATGCAGCAATTTAAGGCAGACTTTTTTAAAGCACTTGCCCATCCACTGAGGATAAAAATTCTTGAGTTATTAGCGGAGGGGGAGAAAAGTGTAAATGAGCTTCAGAATCTCGCAAGCAGCGAAGGCTCAGCGGTTTCGCAACAATTAACGATCCTTCGCAATAAAAATATAGTTACAGGGACGAAAGAAGGAAACCGCGTGATATATACTCTGCGCGATCCTATGATCATGGATCTCCTTTCCGTCGCGCGTCAAATCTTTAATAACCATTTGGTTGATACCATTCATATGTTAGACAAATTCTCTGACTAGCAGAACGGACCTTTTGCTTTCAAAATACGAAAAAGGACAGCAACTAGGCTGTCCTTTTTTCATATAAAAAACTAAAACCTATTCCGATGGCAACCAAGCCACACCGACATATCGTCCTATCACCCCATCCAAAAAAAAGAATTTGAACCCAAACCCCATCACATTTTAATAAGAACACAGAACCTGTCAAAATAACGGGGCTTTCTTGACAACTTTCCGCTCTGCATCCCCAAACCTGTCTAGATAACGGGGCTTTCTTGACAAGCCCATCGCCAAGCGACTCGAGGGGCTAGGAGTCTGTCCGACGGAGTGAAATCCACGT
>NZ_JXIQ01000001.1 GCF_000934845.1 Mesobacillus subterraneus | reverse complement strand
ATCTTTAGTTCCGTCTATATAGAAAACCATCCTAAATGAGAAAAAGCTGTACAGGAGAATCTGCACAGCTTTTTCTGGTTACTATCAACACTTTTGTTTTTGGATGTCTAAGCTTGTTCTTGTCAATCTTTTATTAGAATGTATGGGCTAAATCCTTCGCACGCGCAATTCCGTTTTCTTTGATTTCCTGTGCTTTTTCAGGGGTTGCGTTGTGACCTTCAAGAATCAGGGATTCAATTGATGGTACGCCGAAGAAGTTCATGATTGTTTCGATGTACCGGTGTCCCATTTCTATGTCCGCAGCTGGTCCTTCTGAGTAATATCCGCCGCGAGCCTGGATGTGAAGGGCTTTTTTATCGGTCATTAAACCAATAGGGCCTTCTTGTGTATATCTGAATGTTTTGCCTGTGACTGCGACTGCATCTAGGTATGCTTTCATGACTGGCGGGAATGAGAAGTTCCATAGCGGTGTCACGAAAACAAATTTGTCTGCTGCTGTGAACTGGTCAACCAGCTCTGCAAGACGGCCGATTTTGGCCTGTTCTTCTGCAGTTAGTGCGGATAATTCAGTGCCTTTTTGCAGTTTGCCCCAGCCGCCTAAAACATCGGCATCAATGTATGGGATGTTTTCTTTGAATAGATCCAGATGAAAGACTTCATCATGCTGATTTTGTTCCTTGTATGTGTTAATAAAGGCTTTGCCAGCTGACAAACTGAATGACTGTTCTTCAGTCAGTGGATGTGCTGTGATGTATAAAACTTTTGCCATGATGTAATTCCACCTATCTATCTTATTTTTGGCATTTCGATTAAAATATGTCTCGAAATGAAAATAGTCCACTTCGAGATATTAATACGTCTTTTTATACTGGTCAATTAATTCGCTCAGTAAGACCTTTTTCGGAATTTTACCTATTTTCTCTATGAATAGCTTTTTTCCAGACCCTTTTCAGTAACACTATGTGCTCGTACCCGGGGCAAAAACTAAATTTCTCCATAAACTATACATAAAAATAAGTAATTTTCGCCAAACTATGCATAGAACTGGAGGTGTATGATTTTGAGTTTATTCAATGCGCTTAATCAATGGAGAAATACTAGATACGAAAACCACCTGACCAATATGAAGGATCAAAATAAATGCCCTGACTGCCATGGCAAGGGTTACTACGCTTTTTCCGCGAATGAATTTGTTTATTACACGGCACCGTATGAATGTCCAGGTTGCAATGGGAGCGGATTATATTCTGATTGGGATGAGAGCACAACTTAAAAATGGCGCTGCATAAGCAGAGCCATTTTCTTTATGGACAATTCTCACATTCTAAAAAGCAGACCCTGCCCTAACTGTGATTATTTCACCAATTTTTTCATCGCATGAATTTGGCCTAGGTGATAGGATTCGTGGAACAAGGCCATATTGGCTAGCTCCCCAAATGTCTCCAGTCCGAGAATAGGCTGTTTCAGTTTTTGATCGAGCATGGATGCCGGCACCTCATTGATTCTTTCGAGCTGCGCTTTCAATTGGTTAGCCAATTCCTCAACGGATGGAACATTTCCAGTCCAGTCTGACGGGCGTGTGCCCTTGCCAAAAAGCTCTATGTAATTTTCCGGAAGATGATTCGATTTTTTAGGATAACCCATCATGAACTGTTCTGTCACCGTCAGCACATGGCCTGTATTCCAGTGGATATTATTATTGAAGCCCTCCGGTTGAAAACTCGCCTGCTCAGGGTCTAATCCCTCTATCTCCTGCAAAAAATTTCGTCTCGTTAATGCAAATTGTTTAAACAATAGTTCGCTCATTATTTTCCCCTTTCCTGGCTTTTAATGTTTATTTTATCCATTCCTTATCTACTTGACAAGAAAAAAGCCTTATACCCTTAAGGGTATTTTATCCAAAAAGGGAAATGGTTGTCAAAAATTGTTCAAAACATTATGGCTGATGTGTGTCTTCACACTTTTTTCACAGATTTTCCTTCGTTACTTTGATATTTTATAAGTGTAATCATTATATTGTGAAGGGAAGCGATTTAGATGTTCGCTAATTGGTTAAGAGAAAACAATATTGCTGCTGGCCTGTTGACTGTGATTCGTGTTTGGCTCGGTTACAACTGGATGACTGCCGGATGGGGAAAATTGACTGGTGAAGGTTTTGACGCAACTGGATTTTTGAAAGGCGCTGTCGCCAATCCAGTGAAAGGTCCAGATGGACATATGGTGTATGGATGGTATGTTAATTTCTTGGAAAACTTTGCAATTCCAAACGTTGATTTATTCAACTTTATCGTGCCGCTTGGAGAGTTCCTTATCGGTCTTGGACTGATATTAGGTTGTTTAACAACTGCTGCAATGTTCTTTGGGCTTGTGATGAACTTCAGTTTCTTCCTGGCCGGCACTGTATCTCATAACCCAACGGACATCTTCTTCGGATTTATCCTCCTGTTTGCAGGCTTCAATGCTGGCAAATATGGCTTGGACCGCTGGGTCGTTCCTTTCATTCGCAAGGCTGTCTTCAAACAAACACCAGAAGCAGCACATAAAGCAGTTTAACCATTTCATATATAGAAAGCCCTCTGCCAAGCCGGCAGAGGGCTTTTTGTTTTTTCTTTAAAAGCAGCGGACAGCGTATGGTACAATAACGATAGCATGGAATGATACGGAGGAGTCAAGATGGATACACGGCAATTGGCTTATTTTGTGCAAGTCGCAAAGGATAACAGTTTTACAGTTGCAGCAAAGAATCTACATCTCTCTCAGCCTGCTTTAAGCAAAATGATAAAAAAACTGGAAGAGGAACTCGGAGTCCAGCTCTTTGATCGTTCCGAGCATAAAATGGCATTAACTGATGTAGGAGAAAAGCTTTTCGAAGAGGGTCAAAAACTGCTCCTGGAGATGGATTCCATCACGGAAGCGATTCAGGATACTAAAAATTTAAGGACCGGAAATGTGAGTGTTGGCATTCCTCCTGTCATCGGGACAAGCTATTTCCCTCCACTGATTGCAAATTTCAGAAAAAAATATCCTGGTATCAATCTTTCGATCATTGAAAACGGGGCTGTGACCGTGTATGAAATGGTGGAAAAAGGCTTTGTCGACCTTGGGCTTGTGATTTTGCCTAAGCTTTCTGACCAAATTGAATACATTCCTGTAACGGTGGATGAGATTGTTTTAATCGTCCATAACGATCATCCGCTGGCTGAAAAGGAGACAGTAGTATTCGAGGATTTGAAGGATGAAACCTTTGCTCTCCTGGATGACACCTTTCTTCTCCACCATCATGTCATTAAAGCGTGCCGGGAAGCTGGCTTTGAACCGAATATTTATTTTAAAAGTTCGCAATGGGACTTTCTTACGGAGTTGGTCAGTCTTAACCAAGGAATTTCGATCTTGCCACGGCCCATCCTCGCTAGATTCAACAGCAAAAATATTAAGCAAATCCGAATCGATCATCCGGAAATGAAATGGCGGATTGCCGTCATTGTAAAAAAACAGCGATACGTCTCTTTTGCCGCAAGGAAATTCATTGAATATATTAAAGAAAATATAGCAAAACAATAGTTCAGTATTTCAGCAGGAGTGCAAGGATCCCCAACCTTCACTCTTTTTTTATTCCATAACCAAAAGTTATTCATACTATGATTTATATGTATTTTCTTTTATTCGTGTTACCGCTTACATTATTAGTGTACTCATTTTAATTTACGTAGGGGGTTTACATTATGAACAGAATGGAAGATAAAGTTGCCATTGTCACAGGAGGAGCACGGGGCATTGGTCGCCAGATTGTGGAAACGCTTTCTCGCGAGGGAGCTAGACGCATCTATTCACTCGATATGGGAATCGGTGAATATGATTTGCCGAATGTACAGCAAGTTCAAGTAAACGTGACGAATCGTGACCAGGTAGCGAAATTTGTCGAAAATGTGAAAAATGAAGTAGGGAAAGTGGATGTTCTTGTAAATAATGCCGGTATCACTCGAGATGCGCTAATTCAAAAAATGACGGAGGATATGTGGGATGCAGTTATAGATGTGAATCTAAAAGGTGTCTTCAACCTGACTCAGGCAGTCGCTCCAATCATGATGGAAAATGGCAAAGGCTCCATCATTAGCATTTCCTCCGTTGTTGGCGTTTATGGAAACGTTGGCCAGACGAATTATGCAGCCACAAAAGCCGGTGTAATCGGCATGACCTATACATGGGCGAAAGAATTCACGCGCAAAGGTGCTGCAGTACGCTCCAATGCGATTGCACCAGGTTATGTAGAAACAGAAATGATGGCTACTGTACCTGATAAAGTCCTTCAGCCAATCAGGGATAAAACTCCGCTCGGACGTCTTGGGCAGCCGCAGGAAATTGCGAATGCTGTATTGTTCCTAGCTAGTGACGAGTCGAGCTATGTTAATGGACACGTTCTTGAAGTAAATGGCGGTTTAAGGCTTTAATCATACTTTTAGACAGAATGAGAAAACGACAATGAGGTGTTGAATATGTCTTCTGTTAAAATCATTTCATCACAGGATGCAGCGAATCTGATTACCGACAATGCGGTTGTTGGCTTAGGCGGGTTTATCGGCGTAGGAGTTGCAGAAGAGATTTATATAGAAGTAGAAAAAAGATTCCTTGAAAACCACTCCCCTAAAAACCTTACCCTGGTTTATGCAGCCGGGAATGGTGATGGAGTGGATCGCGGCATGAATCATTATGCCCATGAAGGATTAGTAAAAAGAATCATTGGCGGACATATGGGTCTCGCTCCAAAGTTCCAGCCACTAGTAGTAAATAATAAAATCGAAGCCTATAACCTGCCGCAAGGTGTAATTTCACAAATGTTCCGTGACGGAGCAGCTGGTAAGCCGCGCACTATTACACATGTCGGCCTTGGAACATTTGTCGATCCGGATATTGATGGCGGCAAACTGAATGAAACCACCAGCGAACAAATAGTCGAGAAGGTACATTTCGATGGTAGTCCCTATCTTGCCTATAAAACTCAGAAACTTGATTTCGCGTTGTTGAAAGGTTCGGTTGCTGATGAAAATGGGAATATCAGCTTCGAAAAGGAACCGCTTACCCTGGAAATCCTCTCCATTGCCATGAATGCACGCAACAGCGGCGGGAAAGTAATTGTCCAGGTAGAAAAGATGGTCAAAAATGGTTCGATCGACCCTAAGCTTGTTGCTATACCAGGGATACTCGTCGATTATGTGGTCATTGCGGAAAACCTGGCAAACCATATGCAAACCTTTGGCACGCAGCATAACGAAGACTTTTACCGAAGCGATGTCGTTCACAAGCAGTCAACAAAAAAATATCCACTCAACGAGCGCAAAGTGATTGCCCGCCGTGCCGCGATGCTATTGAACGAAGATATTAAAGTAATCAATTATGGAATTGGTGTTCCTGAAATTATCGCAAATGTCCTGCAGGAAGAAGGAATGAATGATCTGTTCACTCCTACGCTTGAACCAGGTGCGATTGGCGGCACAGCTGCTGGCGGATTGGACTTTGGCTGCTCGATCGGACCAGAGGCCATCATTGACCAGCCGTACATGTTTGACTATTACGATGGCGGTGGAATTGATGCCGCATTCCTTGGCCTCGCTCAATGTGATACAAAAGGAAATATTAATGTTTCAAAGTTCGGACCTAAAATCGCCGGATGCGGCGGATTCATCAATATTACCCAAAATGCTGGGACGATTGCATTTTGCGGAACGTTCACTGCCGGAAGCTTGAAGGTAGCGACAGGCAGTGGGAAGCTGGAAATTCTCCAGGAAGGCAAAGCAAAGAAATTCATTGAAGAAGTCGAACAAATTACGTTCAGCGGAGAAGTAGCACGGGAAAATCGCAAAAAGGTTATCTATATCACCGAGCGTGCCGTCTTTGAACTTTTTCCTGAGGGATTAACACTGACAGAAATCGCCCCAGGCATCCATTTAGAAAAAGATGTTCTGTCCCAAATGGGATTCAGGCCATTGATTGCGAAAAGCTTAAAATTGATGGACAGCAAGATTTTCACCGATGAGCCAATGGGTTTAAAAGATATCACGACTTCTGGTTTTCACAATCTAGCAATTTAATAAAAAAAACGATGTATTTGAGAGGAGTTTTCCAATGGAACTATTTATTATACTTTTGGCCTTGGGTTTACTGATGTTTACGGCTTATAAAGGATTTTCTGTTATCCTTTTTGCACCAATTGCCGCCCTTTTGGCTGTACTGCTGACGGACCCAAGCCATGTGCTTCCTTTTTTCAGCAACATCTTCATGGAGAAAATGGTCGGATTTATCAAGAGCTACTTCCCGGTATTCCTGCTGGGAGCGATTTTCGGTAAAGTCGTTGAAATGTCTGGGATAGCGGAGTCAATCGCCAAATCCATCATTAAATTAGTCGGCGGCACGCGCGCTATCCTGGCCATTGTTCTAATGGGCGCAATTTTAACATACAGTGGTGTCAGCCTGTTCGTTGTCGTTTTCGCCATCTATCCATTTGCTAAAAATTTATTCCGAGAGGCGAACATTCCGAAAAGATTAATCCCAGGTACCATTGCACTTGGGGCTTTTACCTTCACAATGGATGCACTTCCTGGAACACCACAGATTCAAAACGTAATTCCAACCAGCTTTTTTGGTACTGATATTTACGCGGCACCTGTACTTGGAATCCTTGGAGCAATTCTTGTGTTTACATTAGGAATGCTCTACCTGGAAACGCTCCGGAAAAAAGCGGCCAGACAAGGAGAAGGATTCTATGGAATGGATAATGCCGAATCTGCCGCTGCTGCGGAAGCTGATGCACTGGAGGATGGTGGCAGCACCATTGATATGTCAGCTAAAACAAACACCTATAGAGCTGTTTTGGCATTCGTTCCATTGGTCCTTGTAGGAGTTGCCAACAAGTTCTTCACAGTGAATCTGCCAAAATGGTATCCGAACGGTTTTGATTTTTCCAAAATTGGCCTTGAATCATACGGAACAGTCCAAATGTCCGGAGTGGTCGGAATCTGGTCCGTTGAGCTAGCCTTAATCCTTGGAATCTTGGCTACCCTTCTCTATAACTGGAAAAAGGTTACCGGAGGCTTTAAAGTTGGAATCAACGCAGCAATTGGCGGTGCCTTGCTTGCATCAATGAACACGGGAGCTGAATATGGTTTTGGCGGCGTTATTTCCTCTTTGCCTGGCTTCTCGGTTGTCAGCAAAGGTATCTCTACTACTTTCACAGATCCTCTGATTAACGGAGCAGTGACGACGACTACCCTTGCCGGTGTGACTGGATCTGCTTCAGGCGGAATGGGAATTGCTTTGAGTGCAATGTCAGAAACATATATGAAAGCAATCAATGAGTTTAATATTCCCCCAGAGGTTATGCACCGGGTCATTTCAATGGCGTCTGGAGGAATGGATACCCTCCCGCACAACGGAGCAGTCATCACATTGCTTGCAGTTACAGGATTGACTCATAAGCAATCTTACAAAGATATTTTCGCTATCACTGTCATAAAAACTTTGGCTGTGTTCTTCATCATTGCAGTTTACAAGTTAACGGGACTAGTATAATGATAACAGGAGAGGAGGAGCAGATCCTCCTTTCTAATTTCAATTCGGAAGGGGCAAGAAAAATGGAAAATACAATAGTGATTGCAAGTGCGGTAAGAACAGCTACTGGAACGTTTGGCGGGGCTTTGTCGAAGGTAGCTGCAGTTGACCTCGGAGCTGCTGCAATTAAAGCAGCATTGGAAAGAGCGAATGTAAGCACTGATTTGGTCGATGAAGTCATTATGGGAAATGTCCTTCAGGCTGGACTAGGTCAAAATCCGGCTCGACAGGCTGCATTAAGAGCGGGATTGCCTGACACATGTCCATCGATGACGATTAATAAACTTTGTGGATCAGGGTTGAAAGCTGTTCACTTGGCATATCAGGCAATAGCAGCCGGTGAAGCGGACATCATCGTCGCTGGCGGAATGGAAAACATGAGCCTGTCACCTTTTGTTCTCAAAGGTGCCCGGGAAGGCTTTAAAATGGGCGACCAAAAGCTTGTAGATACTTTGCTTAGCGATGGCCTCGTATGTGCAATCAATGATTATCATATGGGAATTACTGCTGAAAATCTTGCCGAAAAGTATGATATCTCCCGCAGCGAACAGGACACTTTCTCAGTCAAAAGCCAGAATAGGGCAGAAGCTGCAATAACGTCTGGGCGCTTTAAGGATGAAATTATCCCTATCGAAGTAAAGCAGCGAAAAGGTGACCCTATCGTCGTCGACCAGGATGAGCATCCTAAATTCGGCAGTACGTTGGAGAAGATTAGCAAGTTAAGGCCTGCCTTCAAGAAAGACGGAACAGTCACTGCTGCCAATGCTTCTGGAATCAATGATGGTGCAGCTGCAGTTGTCGTCATGAGTGGCAAAAAGGCAAAAGAACTAGGAATCACTCCGCTAGTAACAATCAAGGCAAATGCATCCGCAGGCGTTGACCCGTCCATCATGGGGATCGGACCCGTTCAGGCTGTCAAGAAAGCTCTTAAGAAAGCTGACATGGAGTTAACGGATATCGATTTAGTTGAGGCAAATGAAGCATTTGCTGCACAAGCTCTATCCGTCATGAAGGAACTGGGCATGAGCGAGGACAATGTCAATGTCAACGGCGGTGCCATTGCACTTGGTCATCCAATTGGTGCGAGCGGCGCAAGAATTCTCGTCACACTAATTCATGAACTGAAGAAACGCGAACAAAAATACGGTCTGGCCACCCTCTGCATCGGCGGCGGAATGGGCGTAGCAACCATCATTGAAAATATTTAATTAAGAATTTTATACTTTCTTATTCCTAAAAAAGGACGGATGCCAATTCATAACGGGTTCGGTTACTGGGGAGAAAACATTAAATAACAACCTAATTGAGGACATCATTCGCATATGAATTGGTGTCCTCTTTTTTGTTGTTATATCAATGATTTAACAGATTTAGCATACTAATTAGCACATAAATACGCATGCAAATTAACAACATCACATAAATTTATGCGATGTTGTTAAAATCAGTGCTAAAACTGGTGCTAATCAGGACACTATTTTTGAAGTAAATGGAAATTTTATGTTAATATAGAGAGAGTTTGTGAAGAGTTATTCTTAAACTAAAGAGCAGGTTAGTTGAACAAGAATATTACACAAATCAAATATTTGAGGTAGGGTGAATTATGAGTATTGATAAAGATAGACTTTTTTTAGAAATGGCATTGGTAGAGGCAGAGCAAGCATTAAAGGAAAATACATACCCAGTAGGGGCAGTAATTGTTGATGAAAACTTTAATTTAATTTCAACAGGACGAAATAGAGTACATCCAGCAAAAGATGTAACTGCCCACGCAGAAATTGATGCTATAAGAAATGCGGGTAATGCAATATTTAATGCAAAAATAAAAAGAGAAAAATTCACAATATACACTTCCTTAGAGCCTTGCCCTATGTGTACGGGTGGGATTTTATTTGCAAATATTAAAAGAGTTGTTTGGCTTCTAAATGACGACTTAGGATTTGGTGGTTATAAAAAAATAAAAGATTCAAAGGTCTTTGATGAAAGGTTTAATCTAGTAGAAATGATTGAAGAACCATATGAAGATTTAAAGAATAGGCAAAAAGATCTTATGAGTAAATGGGCAATTAATCCAAATAATGTTATAAACTTACGAAATGCAATAAAATAGATTTTCTTTATTCAATGAACGGAGCAGGTTAGTTGAATAAATGTACTTCAATATTTAATACAGAGAGGAAACAATATGAAGGGTTTAATTATAAAATCACTTTGGATTGAACTTATCTTAGAAGGAAAAAAAGTATGGGAGATTAGGGGTTCAAACACAAATATAAGGGGTCCAGTTGCTCTAATAAAGAGTGGTTCAGGTAAGGTGATTGGTGAAGCGAATATCATTGATAGTAAAGAGTTGACCTTGGAAGTTTATCAAACAAGTAGAAAATTTCACTGTGTTATGAGTGAAGATTCCGCCCAATTACCTTATAAAAGAACGTATGCTTGGGTGTTTGATAAAACTAATATATATAAAGAGCCAATTCCTTATAAGCATCCTATGGGTGCAGTTATTTGGGTCAATCTTTCCGATTCCATTTTTTAAGTCTTTATTGTGCTTACGGGTGCTTTACTTCAAGGGAATAATGCCTGCCCTTATTGAACTAAAGAAGCAGGTTAGTTGAACAAGGAATGATTGTAACTGAACAGGATAAACTAACCCTAAAATTAATAAAGGGTGATAAAATTGGATAAAAGTAAACCTCTACTATTTGTTTTATTTAGTATACTAATTTGTGGGTTGTATTATGGGACCGTATATGCAAAACCAAACGATACTCCTCCTTCTTTTGAGAAAATATTTGCTGAAGTAGGGTACAAATCAGTAGCTGATGCATTAGACGATTTTGAACATCATATTAACCAAGAACTTGAGTTACCGACAAGAGTACCACCAATTAGCTTTACTCATTACTTTGGTAGGTTTAATAATCTTGATGGCGAGATAAACGATACTTTAGAAGTTAAATTTATAAGTGACCAATTACCTGATAATCATTTCAAAATAGATGTTCGACCTATTCAGCATAAAATCACATTTAAAAAGTATAAATCAAAAGTCTTTAAGTTAAAAAATGGAACTAATGCAACATATATTTATGACCTGAAATTTGGTTTTAATTTGTTAGTCTTTGAACGAGATAATTGGCAATATGTGTTTAGTATTGATGAAGACGTATCTGATAAAGTGACACCCGAAATCCTCGTTCAGATAGCAAATTCTATTGATTTCTAAATAATTCTTATTCAGCTAACGGGTGCGTTAGCTCAATAAGTATAGTAAAAAACTACATCAAAAAACGCTCAGAAATCTGAGCGTTTTTACTTACCATTTATATTGCCAATTCACTGTAAATATCTATGCTACTTAGCATGATATTTACAGTGTTATTTGCATTTTTCTCTCCATCAAACGAACCCGTTAGCCAATTCATCCGTCCTTTTTTTATCTTCTATCTTTTCATGCATAATAGCTACGCTTTTTTCGACCAGCGCAGCTTGCTTGTTCCTTGTTATTTCTGCCACCAGGAGTCAAACATGGTTGCGGGCATCTGCCGTTTATGCTCTGAAGCAAGGTATCTGCCTTCAATTTTCGCAGCGGCTGCTTCCTCTATTTGCTTTCCTTCCAAATAATCATCAATTGCTTCATAGCTGACACCAAGCTCCGTCTCATCGGACTGAAGCGGTTTATTGTCCAAAAGGTCCGCAGTCGGCTCTTTTAAGTAAAGTTCCGGGCCAGCGTTCAATGCCTTGAGCAACTCCCGGCCCTGTCGCTTATTCAAGCCCGATAATGGCAGCAAATCGGCCCCTCCGTCGCCGTATTTCGTGTAAAAACCGGTTACTGCCTCGGCAGCATGATCTGTCCCAACTACCAGCATGCCTTCCTGTCCGGCAATAGCATACTGGGTAATCATTCTCATCCTTGCCTTTGCATTCCCTTTATTGAAATCCGTCATCTTGCCGCCGATCGCTGCTTCGAATTGTGTATTGAAAGTATCGACAGCAGGCTGGATATTGAAGGTGATTGTTTGGTCAGGCTGAATAAATTCCAATGCTTTCTGGGCATCATCCTCGTCCTTTTGGACAGCATATGGAAGTCTGACAGCCACGAACTTTGCCTCCTTGCCTTCCGACCGCAATTCCTCTGCAGCCATCTGGGCAAGTCTTCCACTGAGAGTGGAATCCTGGCCGCCGCTGATTCCAAGTACAAATCCTTTTGCCTGTGCTGTAAGCAAATATTTTTTTAAAAAGTCAATTCTGTTCCTGATTTCTAGCTGGGGATCAATTTGCGGCTTCACATTCAAAGCCGCAATGATCTGTTTTTGCAAACTCATGATAACCCTCCTCGAAAATCACGTGAAACTATTTAACCGTAGCATATCCAATTTAAAGTTCAAAGTCTAGATGTTAGTCAGAAAATCTGACATCTAGACTCATTTTACCCTTACGGTTTAGGAACGTAACATTTTGTCTGTTGCCTGTTTTTTGCTAGACTAGAATACATACAACTATTTGAAAGAACGGGAGGCAATCCATAATGACGAATCACGAAACATTTAAAGGATATTTCGGTACGTATACAAAAGGGGACAGTGAAGGCATCTACTCTTTTACACTGGATGTAGCAAATCAAAAGATTCTTAATGTAGCACCAGCAGCTGCGCTGGAAAATCCTACTTACCTGACCATAAGCGAGGATAACCGCTTCCTATACGCCGTTGCAAAAGAAGGTGGTAACGGGGGAGTGGCAGGCTTTGATATTCTCGAATCCGGAAAATTATCTTTCATCAATTCGCAGCTTGCTCCAGGATCATCTCCCTGCCATGTGAGCGTGAATCCGGACAACACCCTGCTTTTGTCCGCCAATTACCATAAAGGTTCTGCAGATTCTTATTTATTGAACGCTGAAACAGGAAGGATTTCGGCAACCTTATCCAGCGTGGCCCATGAAGGATCGGGGCCTGATAAGCGCCAGGAAAAAGCGCACACCCATTTTGCCGGTTTTACCCCGGACGGGAATTACGCTGCCGTGATCGACCTTGGCATCGACCAGTTGATTACCTACCAACTCGACAATGGCCAGCTGATAGAAAAGAGTAGAATGCATGTAAAACCAGGCAGCGGTCCAAGACATCTTGTTTTCCATCCAAATAAGAAAATCGCTTATTTGATGACCGAATTCAGTTCAGAGGTTCTTGTCTTAACATACGAGCGGGAAAATGGCAGCTTCGAACAGATGCAAGCGATCTCCACCCTGCCAGCAGATTTTACCGAAAACAACCAAGGCAGCGCGATCCATATTTCAACTGATGGAAGATACGTCTACGCAGCCAATCGTGGGCATAATAGCATTGCTGTTTTCCTGGTGGATCCAGAAAGCTTTAAGCTTACTTTTATTGAAGATACGTCAACAGAAGGAGATTGGCCAAGGGATTTTGTGCTTGATCCAAGCGAAAACTTCCTGATTGCCGCAAACCAGAACTCCAGCAATGTCGCGCTCTACTCTCGTGATGTTGAAACAGGCAGGTTAACTTTATTACAGTCTGATATAAAGGTTCCAGATCCGGTTTGCGTAAAGTTTTTAAATTACTAAAAAGGTAGGCAGGTGCTAAAACAACCTGCCTACCTTTTTAGTGATCGCTTGGAAATTTGACTCCCATTTGGTGCCTAGCCTCATCGAGAATCTTCATCGTGATTCGCGAGTTTTCGAGCGAATTGTTTTTGGATTCCATTTTCCCTTGCTGAATTAAGGCAATGAATTCCTCTGCTTCATAAAACATCTGATCTGCTAGCTGCTTTCTTGCTAGATCTTCTCTTCTGCCATCACGGTAAAAAATTTCCACCTTTTCAGGCGAGCTGATTTTATCAATGCGGATGTTTCCATTCTCTCCGTGTATTTCTGAAGGGAGCGTCGAATCCGTGATCTTTGAAAACAGGATGACCGCATCCATTTCATCGTATTTCAATAACAGGCTGCCTTCTCCATCGACACCAGACTCAAGTATGTAGCCGTTCGCCTGAACGGACCTGGGCTCTCCAAACAACACTATGAGCGGGTATATGCAGTAAATTCCGATATCCATCAGCGAACCAGCAGAGAATTGCGGATTGAAAGCATTCAGTACGATTCCTTCTTTGTATTTATCATAGCGAGAGGAGTACTGGCAATAGCTTGCAAAGTACCTTCTGATCGGACCGATTTTGTCCAGATTCTCCTGGACTGCCTTGAAGTTTGGCATTAAGGTTGATTTCAGCGCCTCCATCAATACCACTTGATTGTCTTTTGCCGTTTTGATCATATCGCCAAGTTCATGGCTGTTGGACGCAATCGCTTTTTCGGATAAAACATGCTTGCCGTTTTTCATAAAGATAATCGCCTGGCTGGCATGCAAAGAATTGGGGCTGGCAAGGTAGACGGCATCGATCGCATCGCTTTTGGCCATCGCTTCCAAATCCGTAAAAATAGTTTCCACACCGAACTTGTCTGCAAACTTAGCAGCACGTTCCTCCGTACGGGAATACACTGCAGCCAACTTGAAATCCATATGATGGCTTGCCCCTTTTATAAAAGCTTCCGTAATCCAATTTGTTCCTACCACTCCGAATCGCACCATCTCGTTCATCCTCTCCTTCAGCTCGTTTTATATCTTACCGAAAAGGTAGTTCAATCACAAACTTTGTCCCTTTGCCGTGTTCGCTCTCTACTTTAATTTTTCCCTTATGCATCTGTACTAGCTGCTTGACGATGGATAAACCTAGCCCAAATTCCCCGAAGGGATTGCTCGTTCTCGAGAGATCTGCTTTGTAGAACCGATGCCAAATTTTTTCAATTTCAGCCGGGTCAATGCCGATACCGGTATCCTCAATTTCCATTACAGTCATCTGCTCCCTCTTCCTGCCTCGTAGCGTGATCATCCCGTTTTCAGTGAACTGGATACTATTTTTCGTAATGTTAATCAAAATTTGGACAAGGCGGTCATAATCTGCATGAACTTTTGCCGAATCCTCCACTTCTATTCTAATTTGGTTATTGCGCTCCCCTGCCTGCAATTCAAGTTGCTCCTGGATGATTTCAAACACCTCTACCAGCTCAATATCCTCTAAATGTAGCTGCACTTGATTGGAGCGTATTTTATCATAATCAAGATTCTCATTGACGAGGCGAATCAACCGCTTCGTTTCCTGGCTGACAAGATTGATCCCCCGTTCTTTTTCCGCCTCGGGAATCATATCATTCCTTAGTCCTTCGACGATTCCGCTAATGGTAGTAAGCGGTGTTCTCAATTCATGGGACACATCGGACATGAACTGGCGGCGCCGATTTTCCAAATTTACAATTTCCGATTTCGATTCATTCAGCTTGTCAACCATGCTGTTAAAATCTTTTGCCAATTCGCCAATCTCATCAAAATCGGAACTCGGTACTTTTACCGTATAGTCCCCAGCTGAGACTGTGGAAGTAGCTTCCTGAAGCTTTTTGATCCTGTTGACGTGAATCCGCGACAGAATCCAGCTTAGCAAGAAAGAGACGAACAGACCGATCAGCATCGTATAAAACAAATACTTATTGATTTCGGCAATCGTTTCCCGTGTCCCGCTAATTGGCGAGGTCAGGAGAATACCACCAACAAATCGCCCACGATCTAAATATGGCAAAACCACAAGGGTCACAGCACGGTTATACCGTTCCAAGTCATAATTTTTGACAATTGGCTTCCCGTTTGTAAGCTGACTCCACTCTTTTTCCGTTAATTCAATTGCTGGCCCTCTCCACTTGATGGGATTCAGCAGCTGAATATTTTCATCAAACACACTGAATTGGATATCGCGGCCAAACAGAACTCGTGCATATTGATTGATCACCTGATCCGGCAGTTCCACACCCCGATCCAGGTCCCGCAGAATATTCTCGCCATAGGAAACAAGCTCCTCCGTCTTGTTTTTATAGACCAATGTTTCCACATACTTTGTAAAAACAAGACTCAGGATCAGGAAAGCAACAATGATGATGCTGATATGGCTGAGGAATTGCTGATAAATATACTTAACCTTCATGCACATCAACACTTTCATCGAATTTATAGCCGACTCCCCAAACCGTGTGGAAGAACGGTTGGTCAACACTACCCAGCTTCTTCCTTAACCGCTTAATATGGACATCCACCGTCCGTTCATCTCCGTAATATTGATAACCCCAAACACGCTCGAGCAGCTGTTCTCTAGTAAATACTTGACGCGGATGCTGGACGAAGAGGAGGAGCAGGTCGAACTCCTTTGGCGTCAAATTCGTTACCGGTTTGCCGTCGAGGCTTACCTCCCGTGTATCTTTGTTGATTTTCAAATGGCTCGTCCCGACATCACTGTTATCTTGCTTATGATACCGGCGCGTAACAGCCTTGATCCTCGCCATCAAAGTAAGCGGGCTAAATGGCTTCGTCACATAATCATCCGCCCCCATCTCAAGTCCTAGAACCTGGTCCGACTCGCTATCTTTCGCTGTCAGCATAATGATCGGAATCTCACTGCCCTCCTGTCTGACCTTCCGGCACAAGCTGACCCCATCCATCCCCGGCAGCATCCAGTCGACAATCATTAAATCCCAGTTCCCCCTCTTATATGCCTCATACCCCTTGAGGCCATCATTCACAAACTCTCCTTCCATTCCCTCTTTTAAAAAAAACATCTCAATCATTGCACACACACTCTCATTATCTTCAATCACTAATATTTTCACGGCAATCCCCTCTATTACATAATCAGTTATCTAAAGTCTATCATACAGAAAAGCCAGCTCACAGAATGAGCTGGCTTTCCTGTTATTCTTTTTTAACTGGAAGTCCTTCTGCTTCCCAAGCGTTGAATCCTCCTTCGAGATTGAGCACATCTTTATAACCATTTTTCAGAAGCAGGCTTGTTCCGATCGCGGAGCGTGCGCCTGACTGACAATGGGCAATGATTTTCTTGTCTTTTGGCACTTCGTCAAGCTTGTCGGTCAGGTTGCCGAGCATGATATGATGGGCACCAGGGATATGGCCGCTATCCCATTCACTCTGGTTGCGGACGTCGATGACAAAGTAGGTATCGTCCTCCATCATTTTTTTTGCCTCGCTGGCGGTGACGGTCTTGTATGCTTCCAGACTGCCGGCTAATTCTTTCGAATCAATGTATGCTGTTACCTGATCAAGCCCGATGGACTGCAGGGATTTTTTCACTTCAGCTAGTTCTTCTGGATCTGCAATCAATACAATGTCCTGATCGTAGCTTAATAGCCAGCCAGCCCAGTTTGTGAAGGATTTATTGTACGGGATGTTTATTGTTCCTTCCGCATGCCCTGCGGCAAATTCATTTGCCGGTCGGGTATCTACGACTACTGCATTCCCAGTGTCGGACGGCGACACTTTAGTGTCGGACGGCGACACTTTAGGTGTCTCTTCCTGTCTGAGCAATTCTGGACCTTCCTTGTTCAGTTTCTTCATCTGGGCGAAGTATTTCGGAGGTTCTGGCTGACCGGCTAGCAGCTCCTCCACAAATTTATTCTCCTCTTTAATCTGGAAAGCCCAATTAAATTTTTTCTCATAACCTAAAGTGGTCATCGGAACGGCACCGAGTGATTTTCCACAGGCACTTCCTGCTCCGTGTGCTGGCCATACTTGCAAGAAGTCAGACAGCTTTTCCACTTTCCGGAGGGACGCAAACATCTGGCGAGCGCCAGCCTCGGATGTATCTTTGATTCCTGCTGCTTTTTCGAGAAGATCAGGACGGCCGACGTCGCCGACAAACAGAAAGTCGCCCGTAAACATGCCCATTGGTTCATTGGCACCGCCACCTTTATCCGTCAATAAGAAGGAGATGCTTTCCGGGGTATGTCCCGGGGTATGGATCACTTCAAAATAAATATTCCCGATATGGAAGGTTGATCCTTCCGTAACTAATTCATGCTCATACTGGTCAACATATTGATACTTCCAGTCCTTATCCCCTTCATCCGATACATACAGCTTGACTCCATGGTGGTGGGCGAGCTCTCTTGCACCTGACAGATAATCTGCATGAATATGGGTTTCCGTTGCGGCAGTGATCGTAAATCCCTCTTTATTGGCTGTATCCAAATAAGGTTGAATATTCCTTGCCGGGTCGATAACAAGCGCCTGTCCCGTCTTCTGACAGCCGATGAAGTATGACATATGGGCGAGCTGGTCATCAAAATATGACTTGAAATACATCTAGATTCCCCCTACATTTTTATGTGCCTATATTCCTTTATACCCCTCTTCCTATTTTTTAAAAACAAGAAATTTAGGCTCTAGCTGGTTTTTTCATCATCAAAATATAGAGCAGGATCGAAACGAAAACGGAAACAGCGGAAGCGATGTAGATACTTCCATATCCAAGCCAGTGGCCAATCTGACCGAAAGCCATTGCCCCAACTCCGACACCTAAATCGAAAAAGGAGAAAAAGGTGGCATTCGCCATTCCTTTCCTGTTCATCGGTGCCTCCTGGACAGCCCAAGCCTGCAATGCGGGCTGGACAGAACCAAAACCGAATCCATATAGGCCGGCCGCAATGAACATCACCAGGCTGTTTGGAAGCCAAGCCAATAGAATCATCGCGATCATGATCAAAAATGTCCCAGGCAGAAAAACAGCACCATGGCCTCTTTTATCATAAAGTTGGCCGGCAAAAGATCTTGATAGCATTAACGTCACCGCAAAAATAAAAAAGTACCATTCGATCCCTGCAATTCCCTTCTGGGCTGAGTAGAGCGGCAGGAAGGAAGCGATACCTCCAAAGGTAATTGTTATGAACAACAACAGCAAGGATGGCTGCAGGGCAGTTTTCTCATATAAATCCCATCTGCGCTTCACCTGAACCTTTTCCGCTTTCTCTGCCTTTTTATAGGTTATCCTTGATGCGAGAACAAATGCAGCTAGACCAAGAGCGGCACTGATTAAAAATAATTGCTTAAAGGAAATAGCAGCAGCCAAAGCAAGTCCAAGCGTTGGTCCCATCGCCAATGCGACGTTCCCGGAGAGTCCAAAAAATCCCATTCCTTCCCCTCTCCGTCTCGGCGGAATGAGGTCCGTTGCGATTGTGCCAGACGCGGTTGTTGAAAATCCCCAGCCAACTCCTTGGATGATTCGCATGAAAAATAGCAAAGCCATTCCCGAAGCAAATCCAAATGAACCAACAGATACAACGAAGATGGCCAGTCCTGTCAGGTAGATGATTCCTCGCCCTTTCGTTTCCAGCATCCTGCCGACAAATGGCCGCACGAGTAATGCGGAAAATGTAAAAATACCAACGACAAAGCCGATTAACTGGTCATTGCCGCCTAAATGCTCGACGAACAGAGGAATGGTTGGCAATGTCATTTGAAATCCCATGAAGATAAAGAAATTCGCTAAAAAAATAAGCAGAAAATCCTTGCTCCAAATTTTCTCAGTGCCGTGATGCTGTTGAGCCTCTTTTGCTGGTTGATTCATGTCTTTCATCCTTTCTGACTATATGAGTGAAGGCACTGTGGCAAATTTTCTTTTTTATAAAATCTACGAAGTCACCGTGTTTCTGATTATTTTTTCACTACTTACAGAACAATAAATTTGAATATGGTTAAGCCTATTCCAATCAGAAAGCCGCACACCGCACCGTTGACCCTGATCCATTGCAAGTCTTTTCCTACATTATTTTCCATCATGTCAATGAGTGTTTCGGTATCAAGCTGATCCAAATTTTCCTTGACCAGTTTTCCAATTTTCGAATGGTTTCTGTCAATCTGTTCCGCAATTTTCCCATGAAGCCAGCTTTCGATCGCAGTTACCTTTCCTTCATCTGCTTTGATTTCGTCGAAAAACCTTTTCACTACTGGAATCACCATGTCATCCATAAAACGATCCTTTTCGATTTCCGCTACTAGGCGTTCCTTTGATTTTGCCAGGACTCCCTTGATTTGTCCGGTCACATTCATTTCCTCGATCATCTTATCTTTCCAGGACTGGATTTCAGCCATCAGGGCATCCCGTTCACTAATGCTTCCCAGTTCTTTGCGGAGTTTATCCAGGATCATATGGCGGTATCGATTATCATCCTGCTGCAGATTTTTCATTCTTTTTAAAATGAAGGATTGTAAAATCGTTCCTACTTTTTCTTCGGTAATCATATTGCTGAATGATTGAATGGCAAATTTCAAGAGACCATCAGCTTCGGTTGTATCAATGGCCTGTTTTCCGAGCTTGCCTAGAACCATTTTCGCTTCAGCATCAGCTGCCCATTTTTCTGTTTCTTGCAAAACATAGTCGAATGCAGCCGAATCATATTCTTTTTCCAGGATATGACTTCCTGCCTTTTGCAATAAATCGGAACTATCGGCTGAAAGCAGCATGTCTTTGATTTCTTTTTCGATCATCGGGGCGAACCGTTCAACGTCTATTTTTCTAACCATCTCCAGACTAAACCGATGAATGCTATTTTTCACAGCGTCAGAATGAAGCCCCTTCTCAGCTGTTTCAATGATTTTTTCCAAAATAGGAATTTGCTTGAACTTTTCCATGATACTTTCTTTTGTGAGCCAATCATTCTCAAGCATATTGATTAACGCACCCGTTACCTTATCACGATTTTTCGGCAAAAGCGCCGTATGCGGGATTGGGATGCCGAGCGGATGCCGGAACAGCGCCGTCACTGCAAACCAATCGGCTAGCCCGCCAACAAGACCGGCTTCAAAGCCCCCCATCAATAATTTCCCGACCAGCGACTCCTGAAATGGAATCATTGCAAGGAACCCTACTCCCATAATCGCCAGCGAAATAGCCGCTAAATGTCTAGATGTATTCATTCGTTTTTCCATATATCTCCCTCGGTTACTATTTGATTGATTCCCATCTATTTTACCCAAATGACCAGGGAGAAAGCTATTAAAAAGAAAAGCCCCCCAGAGAGGACTTTTCTTTACACGAGGACAAGTGCCCCATAAACGAGTGCTCCAGCGATGACATAGGCGGGGTGGATCTTCCATTTTTTCATCAGAACGAAGCTAATTCCGCCGATCAGGATGGTCTGGGTTACTCCTATCCCTTCATAGGAGGAGAATACAAAATCATAGGTCATCACTCCCATAAGCACTGCAATAACTGGTCTAACGACAATTGTCAGTCTTTTGACACGCGGAGAGTCCTTGAATTTCATCAGTAGTCCGAGCAGGGTGATCATTAATATCAAAGAGGGTGCTACTGTTGCAAACACGCCGACAACGGCACCGAGAATCCCCCCTTCTGAATAGCCAATGTATCCAGCCATCTTGGTTGCAATCGGCCCCGGAAGCGCATTGCCCATCGCCAGTACTTCACTAAATTCGTTGACCGTCATCCAGTCATATCGGTCAACGACTTCATTTTCAATCAGAGGGATCGAGGCAGGCCCACCCCCATAGCCTAAAATACCCGGAATGAAAAAAGCCAAAAATATTTGGAAAAAGATCATTTTCGCTCTCCTCCCATTTGTTTCTGTTCAGATGGGGAGGAGTCTTTTTTTACTAAAGCACCAACTAGCAAGATCAAAATTAATATTGCCGGATGGACATGAAGGAACTGAAGCAGCACGAGACTGGCAATCAGCGAAATACCTGTCCATGTCCAGCCCAGCTTCGATTTTCCCGACTTTTTGATAAAATCCCATGTCAGGACGCCCAGCATGACAGCAACAACTGGGACGACTGCTTCCGCCATTCCTTTTACCCAAGGTTGGTCCTTGTATGAGTTTAGAGCAGTCAGCAGGAAAATCATCAAAATAATGGTTGGGATCATCGTGGCACAAAGAGCGTTGACCATGCCCAGGACTCCCCCCACTCGAAAGCCGATATAGCCAGCCATTTTTGTCGCAATCGGACCTGGAAGCGCATTTCCCAGAGCAAGAATATCCCCAAACTCATCTGCGTCCATCCATTTATATTTATCGACTACTTCCTTATGTACAAGCGGAATCGATGACGGCCCACCGCCATACCCGAGGATCCCTACGCGGAAAAACGCCAAAAATAATTCCCTTTGCTTCAAAACTTCACCTTCTCTTATACAGTCTTCTATCAAGCTTATTTCCTTTTTTTTATTATAGACTTATATAATGGAAACTGTATAGGATTGCTAAAATTTAAAGGCTGAAACGGATTCATTCAATTCATTGGTCAGTTTTCGCAAGTCTGTAACCTTTCCTGAAAGCGTGCCGAATGCCGATAATTGCTCTGTAGTCGAGGCTGAAATTTCTTCGCTTCCAGCTGCTGTTTCTTCGACGACAGCACTAATCGATTCAACATTATGCAAAACCTTTGCTCCAAGTTCCTTAGAGGTTTCCATCCCGCCTACAAGCTGGGCGATTTTTTTCGAAATGCCGCTGACTTTTGCTTCAATATTTTCAAAAGCTGACATTGTCATGTTCATTGACTCCATTTGCTCATCAGCAATGACTCCGCCTTTGTTCACCGCTTCCCCAACTTCATCAAGTCCAGTCTTCAACAGATTGACCATATCGAAAATTTGCGTGGTTGCCTCGTTTGATTCCTCGGCGAGCTTCTTGACCTCTGACGCTACGACCGCAAATCCTTTGCCGGCTTCTCCTGCCCTAGCTGCTTCAATTGCCGCATTCAATGCAAGCAGATTTGTTTGCGCTGCGATTGCTGCAACAGATTTAGCCATGTCTTCTATATTTGCGGCATACCCAACAAACTTGCCCGTAGCCGCTTGGATGGAATAGGACGCCTTCTTATTTTCTGTAATCAAACCTTTTTGCCCATCAATTGCTTTTCTCCCTTCCCCAATTGCTATAACTGCTTCCTGGCTATAGGAAGAAGACTCCCGACTGTAGTCCAGGTTCAGCATGATTTCCTTATCCATTTCGTCAATCAACTCAACGGATTGCTGCAAGTCTTCCGAGACGGTTTGGGCACCTGCTGATAGCTCGTCCGTCGATACAGCGACCTGGTTCGAAATCTCGATAAGCACAACATTTTCCTGTTCAATTTCCTCTGCAAAATCTTCCACTTCTTTGCTTGCCTGATTCACCTTTTGCAGCAAGGAAGTCAATTGGGCAGCCATAATGTTAAAGGACTGATTTAAGGTCCCAAGCTCATCCTTATGCTTGTAGGATACACTTTCTATCTTTAGATTCCCTTTGGCGATTTCTTGGGCATTGATGGAAATTCGCTTTAACGGTCCTGTAATCGAGCTTGTCAGCCTCACTCCGATTCCTCCAGCAACAAGAACAAGCAGAATGCTGCCGAGGATTGCCGAGAAAATAATGAATTGAATCTGACTTTGTAAATCCTCCTGAAGAGCATCATAATAATCGTTTACCTGGATATTTAAGAGGTATAGATCATTCAAAATCCCTTCACTGCGGAGCGATTGCCGTTTCACTTCCTCACTGATTTTGCCATCAAGGGATTTTTTTGCTTCGGTGTTCAGGTCAGAAAACTTTTCTAAAGCCTTATCGAGGACTTTTCTGCTGTCCGCCTCTTGGATCAATCCTTTTGCCTCTGTGAAAATTTCCGATGTTTTCGCGATTTTTGCCAATGCATCCTGCCTGTTTCCATCGGTTGGATTAAAGGAAAAATTGCTTAGCGATTGTTTCGTAGCCGATGTTTCAGCCTGCAGGTTCTGAACGGTAAGCAATACCTGAACATAATCTTGATTCGATGTTTGAATCATCAGCATTCGATATATGATAAAAGAAATCATCACAA
Organism: Mesobacillus subterraneus; assembly: GCF_000934845.1. GTDB lineage: Bacteria > Bacillota > Bacilli > Bacillales > Cytobacillaceae > Mesobacillus > Mesobacillus stamsii. The sequence continues at coordinate 33,446 of NZ_JXIQ01000001.1, read as the reverse complement.
TCGATAGACCGATAGCGACCAATAAGTTCAACAGTAATTTTCTTTTGATTGTCATGTTGGCTCCCCCAGTTGCAGCTGTTAGTCAAGCAAAATGGACACTTTATTTGCAGCTAATTTTGTTTCTAGTTCTTTCAAGTTCCTTTCCTGTTCCGGACTCAGCTTGATGACTCTAACTGGCGCAAGTCCGACTCCTTGTTCCTCTATCCCAAGCTCGATTTGTCTATCTCCAAGCTTCTTCCCATTTTTAAATTCCTTTATTGCATCATAAAGTGCGATATCCACATTTTTCAGCATAGAAGTAATGATCGCCTTTTCGGCGAAAAAATATTGGTCGCTATCTACACCAATGGCAAATTTTTTCCTCGCTTGTGCTTCCTTCAAAACACCTACTCCTGTAAACCCAGCAGCTGCATAAAGAACATCTGCACCTTGATCAATCATTCCAGCAGCAATCTCTCCCCCAAGATCTGCATTGCCAAAATCCTCTGAATAAGCGACCTTCACCTCAGCAGCTGGATTCACGGTTTTCACACCCTGTTCAAAACCAGCCTTGAATTTATGGATCAGCGGTACATCCGCACCACCCACGAATCCGACAACTTTTGATTTGGTTACCATTCCTGCAACAGCTCCAGCGAGGAAACTGCCCTGTTCTTCTTTAAAAGTAATCGATGTGATATTCTTCAATTCAGATACGGAATCAACCAGGATAAACTGTTGCTCCGGATATTTTTTTGCAACTTTTTCAAGATCTGCAAGAACCATGAACCCAAGCCCGATGACAAGATCATTTCCGTCCTCCACCAGCTCAGTAAATCCCTTTTCATAGCTGCCTGTCTGCTGCAGTTCCCGATAATCAAATAAGATATCCAATTCATCTCTTGCTTTCGTTAAACCGGCAAATGCTGCATCGCTAAAGGATTGGTCTCCTAGTCCGACGTCAGACAACATAATGCCGATCTTCACCCTTTCCTTCGCCTTCCTCTCTGTATTTCCACAGCCGGCAAGTCCTCCCGTTAGTAAAACAGCGATAAAAAGCATATACATTATTCGTTTCATCTTGATGACCTGCTCCCTTTTTGAGTAAATTCACAGTACTTTCATCGGTCACAATCTATATTTGTTAAGGACAGAAAAAAAGTAAATATTTTCTCTATTTTCAAACTAAAATAAAAAAAGCAGGCTGGTCGCTGCCATCCCACTTTCCTAATTATTTTAGTTTGGCGAATTTATTCAGGTCGCCATTTTCTCCGAGTACAATCAGAATATCCTCTGCCCGAAGTGTTTTTTCTGGATCTGGCGAAATATCTACCCTATCTGCCGTTTTAACGCCAATTACTGTGATATTGTATTTGGCACGAAGATTGATTTCAATCAGATTTTTGCCAGCCATGCTCATTGGCAGCTTGATTTCTTCGATACTGTAATCGTCCGAAAGCTCGATGAAATTCAATACATTTGGCGATGCCATCAGCTGATGAGCAACCCGTTCTCCCATGTCCCGTTCTGGAAAGATAACTTTGTCCGCGCCAACCTTGAACAATACTTGTGCATGGTGCTTGTTGAGCGCTTTTGCGACAACATTAGCAACTCCCATCTCTTTTAAAATCAGGACGGTAAGAATGCTCGCCTGAATGTCATCTCCAATGGCAACAATCACCGTATCAAAATTTCTGATTCCCACTGCCCGCAATGTTTGCTCATCCGTTGAATCCCCGATTACTGCATGGGTAACAAACTCTTTATAGTCCTCGATATGTTCCTCATTTTTGTCCAACGCCAGTACTTCATTTCCTTCATTATACAAGGTGGTGGCAACACTCGAACCAAAGCGCCCCATCCCAATGACTGCATATTGATTTGCCATACTAGTATCCTCCTACCCGATCATCAGAATGACCTTTATTCTTTGTTATCGCTGAAAGGTTGAAATGATTTTGCTATGTGAAAGCCCTACAGCACCAGAATACTGAAACTGTTGTTATCATACCTCCTTCTCATCTAGGTTGTAAACAGGAGTCGGGTTGAAATACAGCGTTTTTTTCAAACACAGACTGCTATTCCTGTAATTCACATTAATTTTTTCTAAATGGTTTATTAATAGAATATCAAAGGTAAATAACTGAGATAAGTTATCATAGATTGGAGGTTGTTCGCATGAAAACAATGATTATCTTAAATCCTTCTTCGGGCAAGGAAAAAGCGGAGGAATACGCAGAAAAAATAGATGTAACCTTGCGAAACAAATATAAAGACATACAGTTTAGAACAACCGCAAAAGAGGGGGATGCAGCTGCATTTGCAGCGGAAGCAAGCGTTTCTTTTTTTGATGCGGTTATCGCTATGGGTGGGGACGGAACGATCAATGAAGTGATAAATGGACTAGCCGATCAGGCTCACCGGCCCAAACTAGGAATCATTCCCCTCGGAACTGTCAATGATTTTGCCAGGGCACTTCATATTCCTTTGGAACCATATGAAGCCATTTCTATTTTAGAACACCAAAATCTTCGTCCCGTCGATATTGGAAAGGTTAATGAATCTTATTTTGCCAATGTTCTTGCAGTTGGGGCGATTGCAGAAGCCTCTTACAAGGTGAGCACGGACCAAAAAACGAAACTTGGACCGCTTGCTTATTTTATCGAAGGAGCAAAATCTTTCCTAAATGGGAATGCGATTACCATTAGTGTGGAACATGAAGGAGGAAAATGGGAAGGGGAGACCTTCCTTTTGCTTACAGCCCTTACGAATTCCGTTGGTGGCTTTGAGGCACTTGCTCCTGAAGCGGACGTGAATGATGGGGTATTCCACACGTTTATCATCAAAAAATTATCCATCCCAAAAATTGCAACCCTCATCCCTTCCCTTTTGAAAGGAGAATTGGCAGAAAGCAAGGATATCGAATATTTCCGCTCCGCCTATCTTACTGTCGCTTCGGATCAAGAACATGTGGTGAATGTGGATGGAGAAGAAGGTGAGTCTTTGCCTTTTTGTGCAAAAGTACTCCGAGGACATCTCGATGTTTTTGTTCCAACAAAAAAAACCTGAACAGGAATTTATCCATGCTCAGGTTTTTCGCCTTATTTTACACTTGAATCAAAGTTATAGAAAAACTTAGCGGTAATCGAGCCATCTGCATTTTCTTTGATACCAGTTACATGGATACCGGAATCAGCAGGTGTAGCACCATACCCTTTCCAGAAGTAGTAAGAGCCTGTGTGGACATTTCCGGAAACAGGAGTGATTTTGCTGCCAGACTGAAAGAAGTCCCCAGCATCTCCGCGGTTAAGATTCTTTTCCAAATCATATTTTCCGTCTGCTTGAAGAACGGACAGACCATAATGCGTTACCACATCTCCATTGCTTGCCGTCTGTGACTGGTTATACTGGAAGCGCTTGTTCATCCAGTTTTCCACGTTATTCGGACGGAAACCAGCTGTCTGATATAGGTTAATGACATTTTCATCCACATGCCATGCTACTAGACCATGAGCATCTTCTCCTTGACGAATCATCCCTTTGTTGAAGCCATCCTGCTGCATGTTTTCAAAAAGAAAGTATTCGGTCCCGTTCGATCCTGGAACTTCCATTTTCACGATTCCGTTGTCAGCTGTTGCTTTGTTTACAGCTGGTAAAGTGATTTCCTGCACGCCGTTTTCAGGAGTTACTTCGATTGGATTAGCCCATCCCAGGAAAATCTTTGAGAACGGATCGAAGTGTGTCGGTGAATTTCCGCCATATTCAGCCTTGTCAGGATAACGCATCCATGAGCCACCCGCCATCATGGAGTAGTTCCCTACCCCTTCTGAGGAGTAAAGAGTATCATAGAAATCAGGCAATCCTAACGCATGCCCAAATTCGTGTGCATAAACACCAGTTTGAACTGGGAATGGACCTGTTTTCGCTTCTTCTTTATACATGTTAGTCGCTGCATCGAAGCCAGCTACGTTACCGCCAATTCCCGGTTGGATATTGTAATTGTTAACGACGACGCCATCGTAAGTCATGTCTTCCTTGATTGTATCTGCAATCCACTGGTCTTGATCTACACCTTCATACTGAGGAGCTGGTTTGCCAGTTTCATAGTATTTTCCATAGTATAGTGCGCTAAGGATATTCCACTTATGAGACCAGAATTGTCCCGGGTCCCGGCTGTATTCTGCTCCAGTCCCTTCATGGATGACGAAAACATTGGGAACTTCACCATTTTCATCTGCATATTTGGAAAAATCGACTTGGCTATCCGCTGCTTTTAAAAGGTCCCGGATGAATTCGCCAGTATGGGCATCTCCGTTCACATTGCCAAGCTTATAGACACCGCCTTCTGCGTATTTTCCTTCCTGGTCAAGATAATAAGAGGCACCTTTAGGCATCTCTACCCAAACAAATTCCGTATTTTCTTTACGGACTAGATTCACTTTTCCATAACTTGATTCCTTGTAAGCATTTTGCATCGTACGGTTTTTGGGAACATCCAGACCATCATATTTCTTAAACTGTGGCAGTTCGTAAGGATTATATTCCGCACCAAAAATGAGATCTTCAAAGTAATGTGCCGGAACTTGTCCTGGCATATCACCTATTGGTTCATCTCCATTAGGATATTTCGCTAAAAGAACGAGCACCGGAATATCACCAGACGCCTCTTTATAGGCAACATGATTATCACCCGGTTGTTGGAATTTCACTCCAGTTTCTGCCGTTTTTTCAGCAGGATCAACTTTAGAAATATCGATACCTAACTCCTTTGCTCTATCAACAAGCTCTGGAGCTGCACCTACATGATGCGCAAGACTCAGTTCATATTTGCTTTGCGGTTTAACCTCGGAATTACTTGCATTTACTCCCGCAAACACTGCGCTTCCTGCTAAAGCAACAGACAACGCCGAAGCTGAAAGGACTTTTAACATACATTCACTCCCTATCAGAAAATTTCCACTACCTAAATAATATAAAATATTAAGTAAATTCAAAATAGGGATTGCGACTTATTTAGTAGTTTCTCCGATGCATCAAAAGCCTTAATTTCTGGCAATTTCATGTTTATATCATGATTATTCGCTAAGAGGGATAGCACCGTTGAGGGTTCTTGACAACTTTTACCCTTTCCATCCGAAAGTTGTCAAAATAACCTCTCTTTCTTGACAACTTTTACCCTTTTCACCCGAAAGTTGTCAAAATAACCTCTCTTTCTTGACAACTTTTGCCCTTTTCACCTGAAAGTTGTCAAAATAACTACTCTTTCTTGACAACTTTTGCCCTTTTCACCTGAAAGTTGTCAAAATAAGCTCTCTTTCTTGACAGCTTTTACCCTTCCCACCCGAAAGTTGTCAAAATAATAGATTCGATTCAAGACAATTATCCCAGTACCACAACAAAAGACTCCGCTTCCGCGGAGTCTTTTCCATACCTGAATTTTACAGGATATCCATCCAGATTTTGATTGCTGTACCAAGGATTAGTACTGCAAGGATATATTGAAGAATTTTTGTATTTACTTTTTTTCCTGCGTTTGCTCCTAGTGGAGAGGCAATTAGACTTGCTACAACCATGATGAGTGCCGGCCAGAAGTCTACTTGGCCAGTGGCTATTTTCCCAGCTGTTGAACCGATTGAGGAAATGAATGTAATGGCCAGTGAAGTCGCAATGGTCATCCTTGTTGGAATTTTTAGAACGACGAGCATAATTGGCACGAGCAAGAATGCACCAGCTGCGCCGACAATACCAGCACCAACTCCGACGATCAAGGCGAAAAAGGCGGCAAGCCATTTGTTAAATGTCACCTGATCAAGCGGAATATCATCGATGTTTTTCTTAGGGATGAACATCATAACTGCGGCGATTAAAGCTAGAATACCGTAAACAAGGTTGATGCCGCCTTCGGACATGAATTGGGAACCGTAACTTCCGATCAAAGATCCAACCAGGATGGCAGCACCCATGTAAATGATCAATGTTTTGTTCAGATATCCACCTTTACGGTATGCCCAGACACCGCCGATGGTCGCAAAGAAAACTTGGACCGCACTGATACCTGAAACCTCATGTGCGCTGAATGTCGCAAGACCAAATAATGGCGGAATATATAATAGCATTGGGTATTTTATGATCGAACCGCCAATTCCAACCATCCCGGAAATATAAGAACCGATAAAGCCAATTAAAAATATCACGATAAAAAATGAAAAATCCATCGGGCTTTCTCCTCCGTTTCAGTAACTGCTGTATATTTCCTTCACCGTGTTCTTCAACCCGGTCCGTTACGCAAAAAAATCACAAGAAAAAGGGAGACAAGCTCCCTCGTTCCATTAGGCCTTCTTCATCCAGAACATGAACACACCGTTTTCTTCTTCATGCTTCAGTAGTTCATTTCCAGTTGATTGTGCCCAAGCTGCAAGATCTTTTACAGCACCTTTATCAGTTGTATGAATTTCAAGTACCTCTCCAGATTGAAGGTCCGTGATAGCCTTCTTAGTTTTTACGATTGGCATCGGACATGCAAGTCCTTTTGCGTCTAATACTTTCGCTACGATCATGTTAACATCCTCCTTGGTTGATAAAAAAGTTTCCGATACTGGTCTGGAAGCAACAGCGCCCCGTTGCCAGTTTATCTCACTGCACATCGGTTTGGTCCGATTTCCATTTCTCTTTGATTTTCAATGTCTGGGCTGATTTTGCCCATGTTCGTTTCGCGGATCTCCTGGTATGCATTTGGCTGAGGAGGCAGGTTCTCTGTTACAAGTCTGCGGAATTCCGCTTCGTCTTCAATGTTCAATCCATGGTTTTTCGCAAACAGTGTCCCTAGTTTTTCCGATACGCTGCCATTCTCATTCAACTCATCGATGATCATGAAGTGTGCTGGAAGAACAAGTAGGTCATCAGAAAGCTGCTTATAACGGTTGTATAGGGAGTCTCTTAAATCTGCTACCCAGTCTTCCGCTTTGCCCGCAAGGTCCGGGCGTCCAATTGAATCAATGAATAGGATATCCCCGGAAAGAAGATACTTTCCATCAACTACAAACGATGTAGAACCAATTGTGTGTCCTGGTGTATAAAGCGCGTTAATGTCAATACTAGTTTTTCCAATCTTTACAACATTGCCATCTTCAAGAGGCTGATATTGAAAGCTTACTTCATCTGCATCTTTTGGAGGCAACCAGTAAGTTGCACCTGTAGCTTCGGCAATTTTTCTGCCGCCAGAAATATGGTCTGCATGCAGATGGGTATCGAATACATGCTTGATTTCAACGCCCTGTTCTTTAGCGAAGTCCAGGTAAACATCCGTCATTCTTGTAGCGTCAATCAAAGCAGCTTCCCCGTTGGAAACAACTGCATAGGAAAGGCAGCCTTTCCCAATGCGGACGAACTGGTACAAAGAACCTCCGTCCTTCAGTTCCCCAACCTTCACTGGCTCAAGATGTTCGCTCCATGCTTTCATTCCGCCTTCAAGATAAGATACATCACGGCCAGCTTCATCAAGCATTTCAGCAATCATTACAGAAGATCCTTCTTTTGCGCAAACAACAAGCACTTCTTTATCAGTTGGCAATTGATCGAGAATTTCTTCTACTCCATCAAGAAGATCAAAGTATGGAATGTTCAAATGTTCGAAGTTCTCGCCTTCAATTTTCCAGTCTTGGAAGTCGGTATCATTACGGACATCTAGGATAAATAAAGGCTCTTTATTGAATATTTTTTTTGTTACTTCTTTAGACGTCATTGCTTTCATAGTGTATGTTACCTCCCTGGGTATATTTTTCTTTAAAAAAATTACTTTACCTGCGTTTCTGTTGGTCCAGTCCATTCAGACATGCCTGGAACGACATTCCAAATCTTTGTGAAACCTTTGCTTGCGAGTGCTTGGGACGCCATGTCACTTCTGTTGCCAGTGCGGCAAACAACAAGGATTGGTTTGGATTTATCTAGTTCTTCCATCCGGTTTTCAAGATCGCCGAAAGGAATCGAAATTGCATGTGGAATATGTCCAAAGGCATATTCAGCTGGTTCCCTTACATCAAGGACAAGAACATCTTCGTTCGCTTCCAGCTTTTTCAAAAGCTCCTCGTTTGACACAATGTTCTCGAATTTTGTTTCTTCCTGATCTTCAACTGAACCGCCTTTGCGGATGTAATGCTTAAGAACGTCGCCTTCTTCAATCGTTCCCAGGTACTGATGGCCAGAACTTTTAGACCAAGCTTGGATATCTGCCCTTGAACCTTTATCCGTTGCGAGCACTTCTATCACTTCGCCAGGATTCAAATTATTGATAGCTTTCTTTGTTTTGACAATCGGCATTGGGCAGGCAAGCCCTTTAGCATCGACTGTAGTATTTGTCTTAACAGTTTCCATTTTTTGACCTCCAATGAAAAATCTATTTGATGAACAGGCTGTCATTGCCTTGTTTAGCATCAAGCTGCACTAGCAATTCGACCTCATCGATAATTTCTTCTCGTCTTAGACCAAATAAGTCTACTGTTAACTGCAAACTGTTCTTATGCCATTTCCTTTGCAGTATATAAATTATATGTTTGATAACGTGATTACAGTGCTAAATCGCCAAAATACCTCACAGGGTATATACTATAAAATATTTACCTTGTTGTCAACCGTAATTATGAATTTTTTTTGACATTTTTTAAATAGGGCGCTGCACAGCGAATCACTGCTTTTTTACACAGATATCATCATTCTATGCAAAACAGAGGAAAAGTTGTGAAAGATTTTCTAATTCTTTTACTAGGGGAAAAGGTTTTCTAGTATAAAAATAATTGGAAAGGCCGGGGCATTCAAAGGCGGGAAAACTGCGGAAATAAAAAAACCTAAAGTGAAGCATCTTTCAATTAGCAGATTGTAAAGATTTGCTTCAGGCTCATTAATCTTCGTCTAGCATTCTATATTTAACACTTTCATCGTAAAGCCCATTTTTCTTGCTCCATGCCCAGATGATTCCTGCTGAAGCAGTAAAGGCGATCATGACGCTCAATAAAATCCATGCTCCCGGTACCATTCTTCCACCCCCTTTTCTTAATATCATTACTTTCGAAATACTTTAACAGAAATTTTCGAAACCGTCCAGGGGTTGTAAAAAAAAAACGATCGGATTACAATGTGATCATCTAAAAAAGGAGGCTGAAAAATGGATCATCAATCCCTTGGCTTTTTCTTCGATTTTTTCTACTACATCGGAGTGCCCATCCTGATTATCTTCATCCTTGATACACTCCGAAAAAAGTATAATAAAAAGGAAGAGCAAAACTAAATCCCCCTCCACAGAGCGATTAAATTTCGTTCTGTTTTTTTTTGCCCCAACTCGCTTAAATAGACAAGGATAAAAGAATTAGATAACACGATAAAAAAATTGAATAACTATAATTCCTCATGGGATGTATCATGTAACATAGCAGATTGTGAAGAAATTGTGAAATTTTTATGTTTATTTTATGAACAAGGGAGTGGAAAAATGTTTACAGACGAAAAATGGAGTTCTTCCAAGAATTGGTTCATTGCTGCTGTTATTTGGATTATCATCGGCATGAGTATGGGACTTCTTACTGCAGCAAAACAAATCTGGCCTGATCTATTGAACAATCGCTGGACAACTTACGGTCATATTCGCTCAGCCCATGTCATGCTCGTCATCTATGCATGGTTATCAATGGCTTATGTAGGATCGATGTTCTACATGATTCCTAAGCTTGCTAAAACAAAAATATACAGTGAAAAGCTCGGGAATTTTTCTTTAGTATTTTACAATATTGTCATTTTAGAAGGGTTCTTCGCATTGCTTGACGGGCAAACCTCTGTCATTGAGTACGGAGAATTCCCACTCTGGGTGGATGTTCAGCTCCTGATTGCAATCGTAATTGTTGCTTATAACCTTTTCAAAACAGTTGGCCAAAGAACAGAGAAAATGCTGTATGTTAGCCTGTGGTACTTTCTCGGATCTTTGCTGTGGCTGCCATTGACATGGATTGTTGGAAACTTTCCGGCACAATGGATTCCAAGCGGCGTACAGCAGGGCTTGATGGGCTGGTTTTTAGGGCATAACGCAATTGGGCTTTGGATGACAACAGTCGGTGTTGGACAAATTTATTACCTGCTTCCTAAATTGACTGGACGTCCGCTTTACAGCCACCAGCTATCGATGATTGGGTTTTGGGCAATTGCCACCTTTTATGTTTGGAATGGCCCTCACCATTTGATGAATGGTCCGATTCCAAGCTGGATATCAAAAGCTGGCGTTATTCCTTCCATTGTGCTGTTAATTCCGGTTTGGGCCGTATTAGCCAACTTCTGGGGAACGATGAAAGGATCATGGGCACAGACTAGAACAAACGTACCGCTTCGCTTCACAATGGCCGGGACAATTTTCTACCTTTTCGCTTGTCTTCAAGGTCCTTTGCAAGCCCTTCCATCTGTGAGTTCTGTCATTAAATTCACGCACTGGACTGTTGGGCATGCACATATGGGACCATTCGGTGCATTCTCTTTCACCTCTTTCGCTGCCATTTATTACATCCTGCCAAAAATCGTCGGACGGGAAATGTTCAGCAAAAAAGCAATGGAGGCGCACTTCTGGTTCTCTACAGTCGGGTTTCTTGTATTCGCTTTCTCGCTGTGGATTGCTGGCGTTGTCCAAGGATTCGCATGGATTGAAGGCGTTCCGTTCCTGCAGACTGTATTGATGATGGAACCATACGTGCAAGGCCGCGCAATTGGCGGAACGATGATGTATGTCGCCCAGTTCTTCCTGGCTTGGAATATGTATAAAACAATTAAAGTTGCAAAACAAGAGAAAAAACAGCAAGCACTGCACCAAGCTGTTACTGCTTAATGAGGAGGGAATAAGTTGGAACGTAAACCATCAGCTGTATTAATGGTTGCATTGATTTTATGGATGTTCGGTGTCGCCGGAACGGTCATCCTTCCGCTTTTCGACCAGGAAATCAATTCTGCAACAGCAAGCGGGGAACTTCGCAACTATCCAGAGGATTCTGCTGAAGCAAAAGGACGGGAAATTTATATTCAAAACGGCTGCCAGACATGCCATACACAATTTGTACGTGCATTGCCTGCCGATACAAACCAAAACCTTGGACCAGTTTCTCAAGGCGGTGACTACAAATATGATTTGCCACATCTTTTAGGTTCTAACCGTACAGGTCCGGATTTAATGTGGGTTGGCCTGAAATATAACGAAGACTGGCATCGCCAGCACTTAATTGACCCTCAATCCACAAGTCCTGGTTCGATTATGCCATCCTTCGATTACCTGACAAATAAGGAACTGGATGACCTAGTTGCTTACTTGATGAGTCTTAAGCCAACGGAAGAAAGATTAGCAGAGTACAAGAAAGAGCGGGAAGAGCAAAATTCAATGAACGATAAATAATATTGGTCCCATTCTCCTTGCCTTGAATCCCTGCGGCTGAAGGCAAGGAGTTCTATCACAGCTTTAAAAGGCAGGTGTAAACCGTGAAAAAAGAAAATCAGCAACATGATGAGGATCGCAAAGACGAGGATCTAGTCTCCGGTATTAAAATTGAACACAATAAAGTTCCGAAACTTCTGGTGGCTGTATTTTATGTTGTCGCCATCTGGGCGATTGGCTATGCAATCTTCATGCCTGGAAAGCTTGAAGTTGAACCCGAGGCAGCTCCACAGGATAACAAAGGAGAGCTTATTTTTACCGGAACTTGCCTGAACTGTCACGCTACGGGGGCAGCCCCTGACTTAAAGGGTGTTACAGACAGGCTGAAAGAAGAGGACATTAAAAATGTCATCAAAAACGGCCGCAATACGATGCCGGCAATCGGACATCTTTACACAGACAAAGAGATCGATAAGGTTTATGAATTCTTAGAGGATTATCGATGAAGAGAGGGGGATTTTCGTGGGGAAAAAAATAACTAGATGGGCCTTTTTCATCCTAATTTTCACACTGCCATTCTGGAACGGTTTCCGGATGGATATCGACAAGGAACAGCTGTTCTTGTTCGGCTTTCAATTATCCTATGAAGCTGGCTATTTATTTTTTGTGTTCTTATTTTTGTTCATGATGGCGTTTCTTGCACTGTCCATGATTGTGTACAGGGCTTTTTGCCAGTATGCGTGCCCACACAATACCTTCAGCATGCTTTTGAACAAAATCGAAACGAAGTTGGGTGACAACGGCAAAGTAGTTTCCTTCCTGCTCGCGTTGGCTGTTAGTGTCTTCATGGCGTACTCGACTGTCAGTTACTTTTACAACCCACTGACAATTTGGGAGTCACTCGCCCATTTCAAAATGGATAAATACTTCTTCCTTGTTACTTCTACTGCTGTTCTTTATACCGCTCTGTCTTACAAGGCAAGAAACTCTTTTTGCAAAGTTTGCCCATATGGACTTGCCCAGAGCATTTCCCGTGTGGAGGACAAAACAAAATGGCTTACCCATCCTGGAGTATGGATTACATGGGGAACAACAACTGTGCTTGTTCTGATCCTGCTTGTTGGCTGGTTCTAATTTTATTTTTAAGAGCGAGGTGAAAATCAATAATGAAAAAGAGCTTAAAGCTATCCGCGTTCGTTCTATTAGCTGTCTCCCTTACCGCATGCACGGAGGCCGCAGTGAAAAATACCTCTCTTGCTGAGGTGAATAAAAAAGAGCTTCCGCCTGTTCATGAAGATTATTCTTCCAACTGGTGGAAAGACCAGCCGAACGGAAATGCAGATACCAATACAGATTGGAATGGCGAAGGCTGGATTCTGTCATCAAATGAAGTTAGCAACGGAGTTGCCATTGCTGACATCAAAACGGGGAATGTCGTTAAATACATTCAAAGTTCAGGTACTCCCCACCATATTCATTTGAACAAAAAGCAAACTTGGGCTTTTGCAACACAGCGATACGGAACTAGCGTTTTAGCCATCAACATGGAGACATTGGAATCCCATAACATTGATTTTCCAGGCTTTGAAAATGCCCCAGCGCCACAGCATATGACGATGTCAAGAGATGGCAAGTATGCCTTCACCTCCTTGAATGGCGTAGGAGCTGTCGGGATGATTGACGCCAACAATGCTGAACTTATTAAGGTGTTCAAAGATGTAGGCAAGAAACCAAGGGATTTAAATGTTACGCCTGATGGCAAAAAGCTGTTTGTCAGCTTACAGGCGGAGCCATTCATTACCGTCATTGACATTGAAACAGGCGAAATGAGAAAACTGGAAAGAACTACCACCGACTATGGGAAAGGAACAGGATCTGGTCTTGATATGTCAAACGACGGAAAATATGTTGCGGTTTCAAATACAGCAGACAATGAAGTCGCCCTTTACGATGCCAAGTCCGAGAAGCTTCTGAAAAAATTCGGAGATATCCCGAAACCAGTTAACGTGAGCTTCATGGGCAACACGCATATTCTTGCAACTGGAAATCGGAATGATGGGTCCATTTCGATTATGGATGCGGATAAATTGAAATTTATCCATACGATCAAGACTGGTCCAGGAACAAATATCCCTTATCTTGGTCCGGACGGATACTGGTATACCTCCCAAAATGGTGCAGGCTATCTAACTGTAATGGACCCGGAAGATAATTTTAAAATTGTAAGGAAAATCTGGGGAGTCCAGAATATCCACTGGCTAAGCTGGAGCCCGGATGGCAGCATGGTGTTCGGTTCCAACTGGGGCGACAAGACGCTCACAAAAATCGACCTGACGAAAAAGAAAGACTTTAGAACCACCATTCCAGTCGGGTTAAATCCTAACGGCATCGCGATCAAGACGAATGTTCCAAAAGAACTGCTAGTCAAATACCAGCAGGAACAGAATGCAGAAGAAGCAACTCGAATCAAAAAAGCATCCACGCTTATTTTTCCAAAAGCACGAGATGTCAATGAAGAAGCCTTTCTTGGCACTTGCCTCCAGTGTCATGATATTGGACGTATCATGAGGAACAACAGCAAAGGTGCGGAAGCTTGGACTTCTGTTGTCGACCGAATGAAGGGGAACGGCGCAAAAATGAACGATGAACAAAGACAGCAAATCATCGATTACCTTGCTTCTGACCAGCACAAGTCACTCTCAATTCAAACGGAATTAGAAGCAGAACTTTCAAAAGAGAAGCAGGATAAGAATAATAAATGAAAAACACGTTAACAAGGAGCTTTCGGATTTCCAGCTTGACTTCTGATAAAGTTCCAAACTCTCTCATGGAGGCTTGACTTGAACTGCTTCTCCTTCCTTAACAGGTAGAATGGGCGAAAGCGGTCCCTGTCTTTAAAATGACTGACATTGATCTGTCCGGATTGAACCTCCGGACAAATAGCCAGATTAGAAAACACTGCAACACCAAGACCATTCTTCACCCCTTCCCTGATTAGCGTATTGCTGTTATAAACAAGGACGGACTTCGGTTCGATGTTCAAGCCTTTCCATAAATCCAGTGTAGCCTGTCTAATTGCGCATCCGGGTTCGCGAATCAACCATGTCATTTCTTCAAGCTTTGCTGGATCCTGGTTTTCCGGATGGACTCTGAGCTGCGGGGACACTCCAAGTACGAGCATATCATCATAGAATTCATGGGAAATAAAATCATAGCGTCCAGCTTGTCCCTCAACTAGCGCTACATCGATGTCAGATGCATAGAGAAAATCAGTAATTTCGATCGATGTTCCGATTGTGACTTGGATTTGGTGGCTTGCTATATCAGGATTCCATTTTATAAGATCCTGGATCATTTTGGATATGAGGCATTCACCAATCGTATTGCTACAGCCAATCTTGATTGTTTCACTACGATCTCCTTCAGCGAGAAGGCTTTCCAGTTTCGCATTTAATGCCAGGAGCTGCTGACCATGCTCAAACAGGATTTTCCCTGCTTCTGACAGCCTTATTTTCCGATTGGCCCTAATGAACAATTGTTTATTATAGTATGTCTCCAACTGGCTGATTTGGTGGCTGACTGCAGGCTGCGAAAGATTCAGCATCTTTCCTGCCTGGGAGAAGCTTTCATATTTCGCAGCTGCAATGAATGTCTTCAGATGTTCAAGATTCAATATGATCGTGCCCCTTTACTTAAAGATTGGTGGGAATTATAATGAAGAAACTAGATTTCGCAGTTACCGTTATTGTATTATCCGCTTTTATTTTCGGGTTAATGTACTTCACTAAAGGCGATTCTATCAGCAATCGCGATTTGAAATTTGAAATTGCGTCGATGGCTATATTAGCAACCGTATCCCTGTTCACTTATTTCGGGATCAGAAGAAACTTACATCATTAATAGGCATTATACCACAAAGCTGTAAATGCGGAGGTAAAATAAGGAAGAATTAAACCCAGGAGCACTCCTGGGTTTTATTTTTTTCAGGAACACAGTATACTAGCTAGCAAATGGTAAAAAAATCAGTTCTCACTTGAAAGAGAAAAAAATTGAAAGTCACTCTCAGTCATTATACAATATAGTACGTTATATACCAATTGGGGTATAACAGGAATTTTTCTTCATTAATCCTTAACAAAAACTGCCCAAAATAGTTGATAGAAAAGGAGTGAATATGAATATGTCAGATATTGGTTTGTTTTTTGCGTTTACCGCCGGGATTTTATCATTTTTCTCCCCGTGCGTGTTCCCTCTCCTCCCCGCTTACATCACTCATTTAACAGGAGGCAAAATTGAGGGATCAAAGGTCGCGGTTAATCGGACAACGCTTTTTACCCGGTCATTTGGATTTATTATTGGTTTTAGTATCATTTTCATTATCATGGGTGCCTCAGCAACACTTTTGGGACAGCTCTTTGCAAATTACAGAACGATCGTTATGCAGATTGCTGGATTGCTGATCATCATTTTCGGCTTGCAGATGGCCGGATTGCTGAATATTAAATTTTTAATGATGGAGAAAAAGGTTCATTCGGAAACGAAATCGAAGGGCGTTTTCAGTTCAGTGTTTCTAGGAATGGCGTTTGCAAGCGGATGGTCCCCATGTGTCGGATTAGCGCTATCCTCCATTCTGCTGCTGGCCAGTTCATCCGACACTCTATATCAAGGAATGTACCTGCTGATTTCTTACTCGCTTGGAATGGCGGTGCCTTTCCTGGTTATCTCTTTCGTCATTTCCTATTCATTAAATGCGATCAAGAAAATCAATAAATACCTGTCAAAACTCTCACTCATAAATGGTATGATAATGGTAGGCATGGGTTTCCTAGTCCTATCTGGCCAAATGCAGAAAATAAGCGCTTGGCTATCAGCATACAGCTTGTTTGGATTTTGATTTTAAAAAGGATCTACCTTACTACCTGAAGGAGTGACCTATTTTTGTGAAGAAAGAACTGATCGGCAAAAGTGTATTGGTAGTCGAAGACGATCCAAAAATAAGGACGCTTGTCAAAATCTATTTAACGAATGAGGGCTATGAGGTGCTCGAAGCGGACAATGGAATTGACGCCCAGGAGATGATTGAAAAATATGATCCTTGCATCCTTTTGCTTGACCTGATGCTTCCTGGCAAAAGCGGGGAAGAAATTTGTCGCTGGCTGCGGAACGATTTGGAAAGCATGATGCCTGTCATCATGCTGACTGCAAAGGCTTCAGAAAAGAGCCGAATTGAAGGCTTCAAGCTTGGCGCCGACGACTATGTGGTAAAACCATTCAGTCCTGCTGAGCTTATGGTCCGAATCGAAGCCGTTTTACGAAGGACGGCAAGCAGATGCGGGAAGCTGACCTTTACAGGACTGACGCTTAAACCGGCAAAGGGCCAGGCGCTGGTGGATGGTGCACCACTCGATTTGACCAATTTTGAGTTCAGGCTCCTCCATATGTTCATGCAGCATCCGGGACAGATTCTTTCGCGGACACAAATACTTGATACCATTTATGAAAATAACGAAAAGGCCGTGACTGAGCGGACAATCGATGTCCATATTAAAAATCTTCGTGAGAAAATCAAGGAGAAAACGCCAAAGGATTATATTCAGACTGTGAGAGGAATGGGGTATAAATTTGCGGCGAATTAAAGGCATTGCAAGCTTGCTGTTATCGAAGCTAGTTGCGATCAACAGCATCGTCATCCTGCTGGTCATTATGCTTGCCGGTATATCAGTAAAAGACTATGCCTGCTACCTCGTCAATCACGAACAAGTGACTGGCCAGCAGCTCGTAGAAACCTTGAATTCATTCCTGATCAAAGTAAGCATGATCGCTTTCATCGCCGCCGGGCTTTTGCATTATTTTTCAGTCAAAAGAATTGTGAATCCTGTTAAAGCGATGTCAGCTGCCGCAAATCAGCTGAAAACAGGAACGATCCCTTCGAAAATTGATGTACAGGCACGCGGGGAGTTGGGGGAACTCGTAACAAATTTCAATGCCATGACCGATGCTCTTTCGGTTGTTCAAAAAAGGCGTGAAGAAATGCTAAGGGATATTGCCCATGAATTAAGGACACCGCTGACGAATATCAATGGGTATCTGGAAGCTCTCCACGGTGGTGTTTTAAAGGGGGATCAGGAGCTTTTCGGATCGCTTCTTGAAGAATCCCGACGAATCACAAGAATTGTCGACTTGATAGCCGAGCTGGATGAATGGAGCCAGGAGTCCCATTTCCCTGAAAAGCAATTTGAGGAAATGGATATGAAACAAGTATTGACAGAAGCAGTTGCAGCGTTTCATCTAAAGCTGTCAGCTAGATTTCAGGCCGTGAACCAGAGAATCGACCATGCTCCTGTTCTCGGCCATAAAGATGGCTTGAAACAAGTGCTGTCTAATCTGCTGCAAAATTGTATCGATTATGACACTGGTGGGCATCTTGCTATCCAAGGGCAGCGAGAAGGGACAGACTACAAAGTGACTTTTACCCATGAAGGAACTTATATCGACCCGAAAAATAAAGACCTGATTTTCGAACGATTTTACAGGCTTGAAGAATCCCGCAGCACAAAAGCGGAGGGAGCCGGACTCGGTCTTGCGATTGCCAAAAGTATCATGAATGCCCACCAGGGACATATTGGTCTCGATACAGATGGGCATACTCACTCATTTTGGATCAAGCTCCCACTCCAATCCCAATTCTTA
This sequence comes from Mesobacillus subterraneus, assembly GCF_000934845.1. GTDB lineage: Bacteria > Bacillota > Bacilli > Bacillales > Cytobacillaceae > Mesobacillus > Mesobacillus stamsii. The sequence continues at coordinate 15,385 of NZ_JXIQ01000001.1, read as the reverse complement.
ATCAATTCTTAACAATGCGATAGCATACTGTTCTGAAAAATTGGTTTTCGTATGAAGGAGCGATTTTTATGAAATTTATTTATATTAATGAAAAGCTTACCGGACAGATGGAATATGGGTTGCTTCCAATTTCTCCAAATGCAGAATTGGGATACAGACCGTTGGAGCTATTCGTATCCTCCTTGACTGGCTGCAGTACTTCAGTGCTCGCTAATATTCTCGCCAAAAAGAGAATAGACTATAAAAGCATCGACGTAAAGGTGTCAGCTGTCAGAAATCCTGAAAAAGCAAACAGGATTGAACAATTGACTTTTCATGTTGACGTACAGACTGAGACAGTGGATAAGGCGAAGCAAGCTGAGAAGATTGCTTCGCTTGTCCTGAAAAATTGCGGCATGATTCAATCCGTCATTGAAAGCATTGACATCCGATACGAGATTGAATTTTTGTCAGACCAGCCCAAAAAAGGTGATGTTGCTTGAATTATATAACAGTTGGCAGATTCACGCTGCCGGCAGATTTGCTTGCGGCGTTTGCTGCCATATTTATTGGTGCCATGATCTTTCGGGCCAAAGAAAAAAAGAGCATCGGGGATTGGTACTGGAACAGCTTTTTCCTTTACATAGCCCTCTACAAGCTAAGCTACGCGGTTTTTAATTTCAAAATGTTCCTTGACACCCCCTTCTCCCTCCTTTATTTTAACGGTGGCACAGAAGGCCAAATTCTTGGTTATGCAGGGATTGCAGGCTATTTATTTTGGATTGCAAGGAAACAGGAAAGCATCATCAAAAGCACAGATTATCTGCATGCCTATTTCCTTTTCTTCTTGCTTTATTGGACGGGACTGTTCGCATTTTCAGAGAATTTCATCGCTGCAGGTGTACAAGTACTCCTGACGTTGATCTATGGAGCCTTTTACTTACAAGGGAGGCAGCTTTCGAAGGAGTATGCAACTTTCTTCTTGATGCTTGAAGCACTCGTACTCAGTCTTTTTTCAAATTTGCTTTCAGTGGAAAACCTGCTGATCTATGCACTTGGAATTTTTTTACTAGTATTCCAGAGTTTCCATAAGGAGGAATTACAGGATTGAACAAAAATCTATTATCATTCGCAATTTTAGCATTGGCTGTCGTTATTTTGGTCGTCAACATCTGGAAACCAGGATCGACCGAAAGCGAAAAGACTACACCCGCCCCAACAGGAGAATCCGTTGATACAACGGAGGATATTCCTGGCGCAAAGCTGTCTTCCTTACGAGAAGGGGCTGAGGCACCAGATTTTGAACTGAAAACGCTGGGAGGAGAGATTGTTAAGCTGTCCGATTACCGCGGCAAAAGGGTGATCTTAAACTTCTGGGCGACTTGGTGTCCTCCATGTAAGGCCGAAATGCCACATATGCAAAATTTCTATGAACAATACAATGATCAGGGCGTTGAAATCCTTGCTGTCAATTTGACTAGCATGGACAAAGGGGTGGAAGAAGTCCAAAAATTCGTGGACGAATACGGGTTAACCTTTACCATTCCTTTGGATGAAGAAGGGGATGTAGGAACAACCTACCAGGCCTACACGATCCCAACGAGTTATATCCTTGATGAAAACGGCGTGATAACCAAGAAAGTCATTGGACCGATGGATGAGAAAATGATGAGGGAACTCACAGGAGTAAAATAAAAAAAGTCACGGCGAAAGGCCGTGACTTTTTTTATTTGTTTTGGGGAACCGAAAATTTTTCCTGCCGTTGTGTTTCTTGCCCTCGATATTCCTTAGATGCTGATGATCCTCGGTTCCTGAACAGCTTTGTATGTTCCCCGTTGTTGTAAAAACTTCTTGATAACGTCGATTGCCTGAACACCGTGATATGTTTTGCGGGCTTCTGCATTTTTGAACAGCTGTTTCCCGCCACCGGCGATTTTATATTTTTTTGTCAAGCTGATTTCTTTGCCGCCAACGAGCAGCTTCTGGATCCTGTTGCCATCAGGATTGTACGGTTTGAAGGCCATGAATAGTCCAGAGGATCGCAGGATATATCCGCCTTTTTGTTTGAATGGATCCCTTGAAAATACCATCTCCAAGTTCTTTTCGAGCGCATTTATCAGCTGCTCCCCGCTCATTTCAAGCGTGAACATTTGTGGATTTGTCGGGATGATCGAATGCAGATCGTATTCCGTTATATCACCAGGCCTGATAGGTGTGCCATAGCGCCAGCCGTGGGAAAAAGCCAAGTCGCACTCAGGAAAGCCATCGAGATACGCATCCGTGATTAGCTGGTCCATCGGAGCTTCATTCAAGGTCATTCTGTGTAAAATCGACTCCGTCCTGCCAACGATGTTTTTCCGCTCCTTCTTGTAAGGAAGCAGAATCTCTTCGATGATTCCTTCCATTTCCTCATCCACAGGAAAGCTTTCATCGATTGCTCCCAATTCATACTGATAGTCAACTATTTTACCGTCTTTCAAAGTGATCTCCAGCTTCCCAAGGAAAGAGGCGCTGGAACCAGCCTGGACAACGAGAGCACCATTTACGGTAATCGGTCTTTCGATCCGGTCGTGACTGTGTCCAGATAAAATGATATCAATTCCCTCGACTAGAGTTGCCAGTTCCACATCAAGCGGGAGGCCCATATGGCTCAGCAGCACGATCAGGTCCACACTGCCTTTCACCTCTTCGACACAACGCCGGGTCTCTTCCACCCCTTTTGAGAAGGAAAGACCGTTAGCAAAGCTTTCCGGCATCGTCTCATCGACATATGGATAGGTCAAACCAATTACCGCTATCTTCATTTCCTTAAACTCTTTGATCATATAGGGTTTTAAAAAAGATGAATCGGAATTTGACTCCTTTACATTGCAAGCGACAGCAGGGAAAGGAAGGGCATTTGCCAACGAAGATAATTGCTCTTTTCCATAGGCGTAATCCCAATTTCCTGGAACCCAGCCATCCAGTTCCATTTTATGTAAAGCAGGAATAAGCGCTTCTCCTTTTGAAGCAACCAATGGAAGTGTGCCGTGAAATAGATCGCCGCCATCAAGAAATAGCACATTTTCTGTTTTCGATTTGAGATTTTTAACATATTTTGCAATTCTCGGAAGGCCGCCAGTCTTTTTAAGCTCTGGCTGATTGTCATTCCAAAATAATTCATCATGCAAATCCAAACTTCCGTGTGTATCGTTCTGCTGAATGATTGTCAACTTAGCCATAGAATCCTCCTTATTATTTTACGATTTAAAATTACCCAGTTTTTTCGTCATACTTCCTAATTTACTTAACATTTATTCTTTCTTATTATAAAGGAGTACCCAATACATTGGTACTCCTTTCTTGATCTTGCCAGTCTGATTGTTAGAATGATAATGTAATGTCTGCATCGCTTGCATAGTGAATAAAGGAAGCTGCACCGCCAACTTCAATGCCATCTACGAACTGGTCTTTTTCCAAAGACATAACGTCCATTGTCATTTGGCAGGCAATCATTTTGACACCCAATTCTGCTGCCATCTCAACAAGCTGCTCCACAGGAGGTACATTTTCCCTAGCGAAGCCTTCCTGGAATTGCTCCGTTCCTTCAGGTGTCGGAAGCTGCTTATACGCTTCCTTGTGGATCAGATTAAGACCTTCAAATGTGAAGAAAATTCCTACTTCTGCGTCTGATGCTGCTGCCGCAGTGGCGATATTGAATACTTTATATGCGTCGAACATTCCGCCGTTAGAGGCGATGATAGCTACTTTCATTTATTAGTCCTCCTTAGTTTTCAACTGATGTTTCTGTCGGGTTCGTTCATCCCGAAAACAACATTTATTGGTTTTTTCGTGTTGACAATCGAAATTGGACATGAAGTCCTTTAATTTCAGTACTTTATCCGCAGAAATGGATATCACTTTCCCCCTTCCTAAAGCTTAGTATTTTATGAATTCGCGGAATCCATACTAAGTTGATATACCTCCTACGGTAAACACTATGCGTATATTGTAAAAAAGATTAACCAAAACAGCAACCATTTTGACTTCATTTTCTGCTCTTTGCAAGAATAGGTGTGGAAGCTGGAACCCAAAAAACGAGTTGAGATCGATTTTCCAGCCTGGTTTTTCATTTTACTAACGTAAAATAGGGTAGCGTTGCTGCTGAAAGCGACAGCAGGAAGATCGCAATCGAACCAGGCTTGTTGTTCTGCTTCCAAAGAGTGACTGAAAACAGGATCGAATAAAAGCTTACAAGGAATACCGCAGCCCAGATAAAATATATCAATGTTAATCCCTCACTTCTTTCAGTTTAGGCAACTTTGTCTGACGGCCAAATTCCCCAAAGTGAATTTCCACTTTCACGTTGACTTCTGCGTCGGGATACGTTTTCATCCAGTCAAAATCGCGGAATTCCCCTAGTGTAGCAAAATGCTTCCTAAAAGGGACAGATAGGTGGAAGGTATCTCCTTTGAATTCCTTCTGAGTCTTCTCAATAAACTGTTGCATCTTTTTCTCAATATTGTCAGTCAAATATTGTTTCAATTTTACCACTTTCTGTTTATTTCCGGCATAATTGACCATGCTTGGATCACTTAGTACTTCAATGTATAGAGGGACGGTAATTTCAAAATGCGGCCTGCCATAATCATTTGTTAGCTTATATGTATTATTTTTTTGCTTGGACATTCTCACTGTGAGTCTATACCTTTCATCAAATGGGTCTGGATATGCCGTCAATATATCCACGGCATTCCATGTATCATCCAGAAGGCTCGAAATTCTCGTTTCCTCGCCTGTCATTTTTCCAATCATCTGCCCTTGGCTAAAAACGGCAGAACCAATCATTTCCGTATTATTGGACGTTCCCTCTTCCTTAATTTCTCCCGCGATCAAATTATCATCACTTGTATTTTCTTTGTCACGTTGCTCCTTATCAGTCGTTGCATAAATAGCGAGGAAAAAATCTGCATCTCCTTCCGTATCGGTAAAAAAACTCTTTAAGTTTGCGTCAGGGATCATCCCTATTTTTTGCCCTCTATTAATGATTAACCCAAAATAATTATCAGGCCTGGTTTCCAGCTTAGGTTTATTATTGTTAATGAATGCTTCTGCTTTTTCCTTTGTCACAATAATTTTTAAGCTTCTTTTGATTTCCCTGTCCTTGGCAGCACTATATATTAACCGGATGAAGTTTGGATCTCTCGCCAAATCCTCTGATACAATCAGCACGGACAGCAAATTATAAGAAATGCTCTTCGCAACAATTGCGTTGGCCGTATCTCTTGAAGAAATAAAATCATCCGCCACGAGCGAGATGATTTCCTGGGGGGGCTCTTTTGTAGTTCCCCCTGCCTGCTGCGCTCCTGCCTCAGGGTTTGTGATTAAGTAGGTTACTTTTACCTTCCCTTCCTCTTCATCTTTATCGAGTCCGATGCCAATCACAAAAGCTTTCTCATTAAGCTCTTGTTTATCCCAGCAGCCGGCAAGCCCCATCGTAAGCAGACACAAAAGAATGATTTTGAGCCATCTATGCTGTTTCATTTTTGAAGTCACCCCGTATTTTTGCCAATATCCACATTAATGGCGGGAGCACAAAAAAGGCTGGAGTTAGCAATTGAAAATTCATTTTTCTGGCAGCAGAAAGGGTAATCGAAGGACTTTCCGGTGCTGCTCCCAATAAGATCACGATGGTCGTCAATAATGGAATCAAGTATTCGAATTCCTTGATTTTTAGAATTCCTCCCAGTAAGGTTGCACTCAAGTATAAATAAAAACTGAACCTAATAAATGTCGCGACCAGCCAAAACGGAAAGAAAAATGTTTCTACATTTGAAAGAAACCCTATATGAATATAGCGAATTGTTTCATGAAATGGGTAAGCAAGCATTTCTGCCGTCGTGTAATCAAATAACATCACAAATGCCACCATGGCAATGCATATTTCAAACGTGACAATGGCTAAGGCCCAAATTGTTCCTTTTTTTAACACTTTAAAGGAAGTTACCAAAGGGGCGACTAAACCAATGTAGAGAAAATCCGCATAAATAGACATATCCTTTGCTACCGTTTTTATGATTGGCAGCATACCTTCTCCCCATAAAGGATATATGAACCCGAAGGTGCCACCCCCGAAGGAAAATAATAAGACAATAAACAGGGTGATTTTTACATAAGGAAGCAATAGCCAGGCGGCTGTGCCGATATGTTCAAACCCTCGTTTCGCACCGTATGCGCACACCATCATCAAAATCGAATATACAATAATTGGCGGTGTCTTTGTAAAATAAAAAGAGCTAATAATATCGGTAGAAATTCCGGAATCCACAATCAATGCGAATACTCCGCCAAACAGCAGCAAAACGGACACGATGTTTCCAATGAATTTTCCGAAAAGGTGAAGGATAATTTCATGAAGATTCTTTTCCCTATGAACTGAAAACACTTTCAACATGAACAAAATAGGCAGAACGGACAACAAGCCAATCAATGCAACCGCAATCCATCCAGCATTTTTAGCGTTTTCGAACAGAATGGCCGGAGTATCATCACTTAGCTTGGCACCTACGGTCAGAATTACGAGAGCGATATATTCCTTAATCCCAATTGTCCCCTTATTTTGTTTCATCTTATATGCCCCATTATTGTTTTTTTTGTAAATCGGAAGGCTTTAAAAATCCTGGCCGGAATTTCTCATTTCTTAACAGCCTGCGAAACATTGTGTCACTAGATGATTTATAGCTGGGTGACATTGGCGCCAAGTAGGGAACGCCGTACGATTTAATGGAAACCATATAATAGACGCCTGCTACAAAAAAAGCAGTCATCCCATACATCCCCATAAAGGCGGCACATATGATAAATACAAAGCGAATTAACCTAACGGCAAAGTTCAAACTTATGTCACTTACTGCGAATGAACTGAGACCACTCAGAGCTGAAACGATGATAACGATCGGACTGATAATATTCGCCTGAACCGCAGCTTGTCCAAGAATCAGCGCTCCTACTATGCCGATTGTTGGTCCAATTGGGCTTGGTACTCGCAGTCCTGCCTCCCTAATTAGTTCAAACGCAAACTCCATCATCAAAATTTCAACTACAGCCGGAAAGGGTACTTTTTCACGAGAAGCCGCAATCGCAAGCATTAACTCAGAAGGGATCATCTCCGAATGATAAGCTGTTATCGCGATATAGATCGCCGAGGTAAACACCGTAATAAACATTGCTGCCATTCTTAATGCTCTCGTGAAATTGCCGTAAAGGAATCTGAGATAATGATCCTCCGGACTGTGAAAAAATGACCAAAAAGTTGCCGGGAGAACAAGGCAGTCAGGAGAATTGTCCATTAAAAGAACGATATAGCCATCCTCGAGAAAGGTGGCTGCCCGATCTGGCCTTTCCGTAGATAATATACTAGGAAACAAAGAGTAGCTCCGTTCTTCAATATACTCTTCCAGCAATGACAAATTTTGAATTGAATTCACATCGAGGCGGTTCAATCTGTTTTTAATGTTCTCCACCAGCTTGTCATTCGCCAGGTCATCAATATATAAAATATATACTTCACTTTTCGATCTTGCCCCGACGTCTATTGACTCGACGACCAGATTTTCATCTTTTATTTTTTTTCTTACCAAGGAAATATTGACGTCGACCTTTTCAATAAATGCTTCCTTCGGCCCTTTAATTAAAATTTCCGTATTGGGCTTTTCAATTGTCCTGCCTTGAAAATTCGGACAGTCCATGGCAAAGCCTTGGGAACATCCATCTATTAATAGAACCGTGTTTCCCTGATTAAGATTCTTGACAGCATCCTTAAAAAGGTGAATTTCTGTTACTGCCTGTATCGATACAATTTCCTTTATTTCCTTTCCAGACTTATTTGTGAGTAAAGGTTTTAGGATATTCTCTTCAATGCTTTTGACATCAGAAATCGTACTAATAAATAGCAGGCAAGCCTTTTTATTTAAGCCTTCAATGTATAACTCCCTTACCTTAACGTCGTTATTTTTAGGGATATGAAACAGTTTTTTTAGAGTTTGAAAATTCTCTTCGAGGTCACTGGATATACTTTGTTCTTTTAACTCCGTCTGTTCTCCGACAAGCTGCTGTTGCATGGAGAGTGGTTTTTGTTTCCTTTTCTTGAACACTTGAAACATTTCCTTAAGCATCTAATCTTCTCCCCGCTACAATCTCACTTTTTCCTATTCTTAACTTTTACTAAATTGCTAAGATTTATGTATAGAAAAAAATTCGTTATTTGATGAAAAAAATGGGAAGAATAATGCAGCAGGGTGGAGAGAGGAGGATTCGAAATGACCAACCAGTTTTATATTCGCTTTGTCAGGCTGCCGATTTGGACGAGAATCCTGATGATGGCTGCTTTTATGGTAGTCCTGTTTGGATCGGTCATCCATATTATTGAGCCTAATCGCTTTCCAACTGTTTTTGACGGGGTTTGGTGGGCTATTGTTACCGCCTCCACTGTGGGCTACGGAGACTTTTACCCGGTTTCCGCAGCAGGAAGAGTAACTGCTATGATCCTTCTCCTGTTCGGGACTGGGTTTTTGTCCTCTTATTTTATTCACCTTTCCGCAGCAACAGTGACAAAACAAAACGCATATATGGAGGGGCGTGTTGGTTATAAAGGGTCCGATCACATGATCATTATCGGCTGGAATGAAAAGTCGCGGACGATCATCCAAAATCTTATGAAAACAGAATCGATCATCCTAATCGATGAGACACTGGAGTCCCATCCAATAAAAGCTGACAATGTTCATTTTATCAAGGGACGAGCGAACAAGGATGAGACATTATGGAAAGCCCGGATTTCCACTGCAAAAATAGTAATGATTACTTCAGATCAAAATCTAGATGAATTACAAGCTGATATGCATACGATATTAACACTGCTTGCCATCAAAGGATTGAATCCAGATATCCGCTGTATTGCCGAAATTCAAACGAGTGAACAAGTCAATAACGCGAGAAGAGCAGGAGCGGATGAGCTGATCCCAGCTAATGCTTTGACGAGTGCCGTGCTGATGAACACGATCTCCTCTGTTGACGCAGTCAGTCCATTACTTGATTTGCTAGCGGAATTAAAGAGCAACCATTTGGCTTATATACAGGTGGAATCCTTCCTTCACGGCAAAGATTTTCAAGTAGCAAGCAGCTTATTGCTAAAGGAAAATAACGTCATCCTAATCGGAATAAAAAGAGGGGATGACCTAATTGTCAACCCCCCAAAAAATCTCAGCATTAAAAAGGAGGATCAACTTCTCGCCATTTCGAATGATTAATGCGGCAATAAGATTGATTCCACTTCGTGGACAAGTGCTCTGCCCACTTCTATATACTTTTTTGGAAAGCTTGCATCCTTATCAACCGGCTCTTGGAACTGGTTAAAGGAGGCGCTGGCATTTCCAATTTCCGCATGGTCATCCAGTCCACGCTGATAGTTATGTGATAGCAGGAATGGCCGCTGTAATGCAACAGTGCAACCTTTAGAGTCTAACTGCCCATCAATCGCCTTAAACGGGAGGCGCAAAAATTGATAGCCCGCCTCATCATCCATTTTATAGTCAAAGGCTCCATGATCATAATCCCAGTTTCCGCCTACCGAATATCCCAACGGTTTAAGCAGCTGCTCCAGTTTGAAAAGCTCAAAATGTTTGCCCTCTAGCTCCGATTGTATCTGAATCAATGGTCGTTCCGCCTTTCCATTCATTTTCGCTTAGTTTTAACCAAAAGCGACCTTTTAATTAGTGGACTAAGGTCGGAATCTGACTGGAAATTGGTTTATACTTCCGAAATTTTGCTATTTCTGTCCGCCCACAAGCCGGATGACGGACAGTTTTTCTAGTGCCATTACATTTATTGGCGATAATTTATTTTTATTCGCGGTTTTCACTACTTTATTGGCGATAATCCAAATTTATTGGCGATTTTCACAGACTTATTGGCGATTTTCAAAATTTATTGGCGAACTGGAAATTCCACGCGATTTTTTCCAGTTTCTAAAATTAAAAAAGGAGCACCCGTTTCTCGTTCGGGTGCTCCTTTCACTATTATTTAAGCCGTTTTTCCAATTCTGCTTTCTTTTCTTCGAAGCCTGGTTTTCCAAGCAATGCGAACATGTTCACCTTGTATGCTTCCACGCCTGGCTGGTCGAAAGGATTTACGCCAAGCAAGTAGCCGCTCATTGCGCAGGCTTTTTCAAAAAAGTATGCGAGGTAACCGAAAGTATACTCATCAAGCTGAGGAATTTCCACAACCAAATTCGGAACGTCTCCATCTGTATGGGCTAGCATTGTTCCTTGAAACGCTTTATTATTTACGAAATCAACTGTCTTTCCAGCAAGATAGTTCAAGCCATCAAGATCGCTTGCTGCTTCGTCAATTGTCAGTTCATGACGAGGCTTCTCCACTTTGATGATCGTCTCGAACAAATCACGGCGCCCTTCCTGTACATACTGCCCCAGTGAATGGAGGTCAGTCGAGAAGTTCGCAGAGGAAGGATAGATGCCCTTCTGATCTTTTCCTTCGCTTTCGCCGAACAGCTGCTTCCACCATTCTGAGAAGTACTGAAGAGATGGCTCATAGTTGATCAGCATTTCAATGGTTTTGCCTTTATTGTAAAGCGTGTTTCGGACCACAGCATACTGATAAGCCGGATTTTCTTCCAACTCTGACTTGCCAAAGTCTTCCCTTGCCTGTGCAGCACCTTTCATCATCGCTTCGATATCTGATCCGCTGACAGCAATTGGCAGCAAGCCGACTGCCGTTAATACAGAATAACGGCCACCAACATCATCCGGAATCACAAATGATTCGTAGCCTTCATCATCAGCAAGGGTCTTCAATGCACCGCGTGCTTTGTCAGTAGTTGCGTAAATGCGTTTGCGTGCTTCTTTGGCACCATATTTCTCTTCAAGCAGTTTGCGGAAAATACGGAAAGCAATCGCAGGCTCGGTTGTTGTTCCAGACTTCGAAATCACATTGATCGAAAAGTCTTTGCCTTCCAAAAGGTCGATCACATCTGTCATATAAGTGGAGCTGATATTGTTTCCGATAAAAATGATTTGCGGAGTGCTCCGTTTTTCTTTTGGTAAAGCATTGTAGAAGCTGTGCTGCAAAAATTCAATCGCAGCACGTGCGCCTAGATAAGATCCGCCAATTCCGATAACGAGCAAAACATCAGAATCGCGCTTGATTTTTTCCGCTGACTTTTGGATGCGGGAAAATTCTTCTTTATCATAGTCAACAGGCAGATCAATCCAGCCTAAAAAGTCGCTGCCTGCACCCGTTTTTTCGTGTAAGGAATGATGGGCTACTTTTACAAAATCCCTTAAGTATGTAACTTCGTGTTCACCAAAAAAGCTAAGCGCCTTTGAGTAATCAAAACGAACATGTGTCATGTCTGATCCTCCAATATTTTATATTCTCTATCACTTTATCGAATTGAATCCGAATAATCAAGAAACACCCTTAGATGTAAGCGTGCCCAATTGTGAAATCTTTTTTACGCTTCTGTAATTCCTTTTTAAAACCAAGGATCCGGGGAAATTCCCGGATCCGGTTGATTTTATAAGGATCTACGATAAATATCAAGAACATCTTCACGATTCAGTTTAGCAAAATTGCCAAATTCGCCATTCACCATTGCTTTATCCGCCATCAATTCCAGTTTGCTGTCATCGATGTCATAATCAGCAAGTCGAGATGGTGCACCGATGCTGCTCCAGAATTCGCGCAGCTTTTCGATTCCTTCCAAACCAGCTTCTTCATCTGTCTTGCCTTCCGGATTCACGCCGAAGACTCTTACAGCCATTTTCTTGAAGCGTTCTGGTTTTACCTGCAGATTATGCTTCATCCAGTTCGGGAACAGGATCGCCAAACCGCCACCGTGAGGGATGTCGTATACAGCTGAAACGGCGTGCTCGATGTTATGCGTAGCCCAGTCACCGCGATAACCCATATTAAGGATTCCATTCAGCGCCATTGTTCCAGAGTAAAGAATTGTTGCACGGTATTCATAGTTTTCCAGGTCTGCAAGAAGCTTAGGAGCTGTTTCCTTCACAGTCATCAGTAAGGATTCACACATGCGATCCTGAAATTCTGTGTTCTCGGTCAAGTGGAAATAGTGTTCAAATACATGAGACATCATATCCACAATTCCATAATTCGTTTGATCTTTAGGGACTGTATAAGTGTTTACAGGATCGAGGATCGAGAATTTCGGGAATGTGACAGGGCTGCCCCAGCCGTACTTTTCATTCGTTTCCCAGTTGGTGATGACAGAACCGGCATTCATTTCTGAGCCTGTAGCGGCCAAAGTGAGCACTGTTCCAAAGGGAAGTGCCTCTGTTGCCATCGCCTTCTTGGTGACCAGGTCCCAGGCATCGCCTTCATATTTTGCCCCGGCAGCGATTGCCTTCGTGCAGTCGATGACACTGCCTCCGCCTACTGCCAGAAGGAATTCAATGCCTTCTTCTTTACAGATCTTAACGCCCTTATGGACAGTTGAAAGCCGCGGATTCGGTTCCACACCGGAAAGCTCGAATACTTCGGCGCCGATTTCTTTTAGAGTGCCCATTACGGAATCATAAAGTCCGTTGCGCTTGATGCTTCCGCCGCCATAAACCAGCAGGATTTTCTTTCCGTATTGTGGAACCTCGTTTTTAAGTTCCTCCAGCTGGCCTTTGCCAAAAATCAGTTTTGTTGGATTGTAAAAAGTAAAGTTATCCATTTAAATCACCTTCCTCTAGAAACTATTATGTTCTTTTTTTAAAAGCATTGCAAAAAATACACTCCTTAGTTTTAGAAAGGATACAAGAAAAATACATCAGATGAATAATTCACACCGTACTGAAACAATCTATATATGTACAAATTTAATGTAAGGAGGAATTTGCCATGAGCGGCATGCAACGTGCAGCACTTGTTCTTACGATAATCGGAGCAATTAATTGGGGACTAGTCGGATTTTTCCAATTTGATCTTGTTGCAGCAATCTTCGGCGGCCAGGATTCAGCGATAGCAAGAATCGTCTATGGTTTAGTAGGACTTGCCGGTTTAATCAATATCGGACTTCTTTTCGCGCCAAGCGAAAGCGAGGAAAGAGCAACAGAACCGCGCCCAACCCGGTAGGATAAGAAAAACCCGCCAAGAAGCGGGTTTTTTTCATTTTATGACAAAACTTTCTTGATTCGCTCGATCGCCCAGTCCAGTTCTTCCTGGCTGATGACAAGCGGTGGGGCAAAACGGATGACGGTATCATGTGTTTCTTTGCACAGCAGGCCTTCTTCTTTCAATTGTTCACAATATTTGCGCGCTGGTTCTGCTAGCTCGACACCAATGAACAGGCCGCGGCCACGAACATCCTTGATCATTGGGTTGTCGATTTCACGAAGCTTACCGGCAAAGTATTCTCCGAGCTCGAGGGAACGGTTTGCAAGTTCCTCTTCGATCAGCACATCTAAAGAGGCAATCGACACCGCACAAGCCATTGGATTGCCACCGAAAGTCGATCCGTGAGAGCCAGGATTAAAAACTTCTAACACTGCTTTGTCTGCCACCACACAGGAAATTGGGAATACCCCGCCGCCGAGTGCTTTTCCGAGAATATAGACATCAGGCTCGATGCCTTCCCATTCGCATGCGAACATTTTTCCGGATCTGCCTAGCCCAGCCTGGATTTCATCTGCAATGAACAGGACATTGTTTTCTTTGCACACGTCAAAAGCGGCTTTCATGAAGCCTTCAGGTGGAATCACGATACCAGCTTCTCCCTGGATCGGTTCAATCAGGAATGCTGCAGTATTTGGAGTGATTGCTTCTTTCAGAGCTTCCATATCTCCGTAAGGAATCAGTTTGATTCCTGGCAGCATTGGCCCGAAACCGCGCTTGTATTCTTCCTCAGAAGATAAAGAAACAGCTGTCATCGTGCGGCCGTGGAAGTTTCCGACGCAAGCGATGATCTCCGCCTGGTTTTCTGTTACTCCTTTGACATCATAAGCCCAGCGTCGAGCAGCCTTTACTGCCGTTTCGACTGCCTCCGCACCCGTGTTCATCGGCAGGGCCATTTCTTTATTCGTCAATTTGCAAATTTTTTCAAACCAAGGTCCAAGCTGATCATTGTGAAATGCCCTTGAAGTAAGCGTTACGCGATCTGCCTGGTCCTTTAACGCCTGGATGATTTTTGGATGGCGATGCCCTTGGTTGACAGCAGAATATGCACTAAGCATATCCATATATTTATTGCCTTCAGGATCCTCTACCCACACTCCCTCTGCCTTCGAAATTACGATTGGCAGCGGATGATAATTATTTGCACCATACTTTTGTGTCTGTTCAATCAGCGAATTCGTTTTTAATTTCATGAATCTTCCTCCGTTCCAATGAAAAAGTTGGTAGACACTCCTATTGTAACCTGCAAACCTTTTCATTTTAACCCCCAACTAAAATAAAAAAACCAGACGCAATGTCCGGTTTCAGGTTTAAAACTTATTTTTTAGCCATATCTGACTGGTTGATCCAATCTTGAAGCTTATCTTTCAGCGTATTGAAGCCTTGTGCTGAGTCGTCCTGATACTGAACAACTGCAGCTGGTCGTTTATTGCGTGGTTTTTTAGCGCGTTGCGGCTGTTCAGGAGCTTCTTCCGTTGCACGGATAGATAAGCCAATTTTTCCAGCTGCTTCATCAATTGACAATACTTTCACTTTCACTTCGTCGCCAACTGACAGCTGCTCGTTAATATCCTTAACAAAGCCGTGCGTAATTTCCGAAATATGCACAAGACCTTGTGTATTTTCATCTAATGCTACGAAAGCGCCATATGGCTGGATTCCTGTTACTTTTCCTGTTAAAACACTGCCTACTTCGATTTTCTCTGACATGGAAACACTCCTAAATATTTTTTATTTTATCCCATTAATACGCAATTAAAAATTATATCACAATCTATAGGATTAATCAAAAAGAATAAGTTAATGCAATCAAACCGAAAGTTTAGAAAACGTTCAAAATATTGTCGGTATTTTCAAAATTTTAATGATAAACTACTAGTAACAGTTTTTTGGAGGTGAAGAGCGATGGTTGCAATTGGACATAATATCAAAATGTTTCGTGAGCGAGCCGGAATTTCCCAGGAAGACCTTGCTTTTAAAATCAGGGTAGGTACTCGAACGATCCAACGATACGAAAGCGGGGAGCAGATACCTACGATGCAAACGATGTTAAAGATTTCTACAGCACTCGACGTTCCAGCATCCGAGCTGATAAGGGAAGTTTATTATGCTGCACCGTCTTACCTAAGCGAAAAATCTACTGATGTATAATGAATAAAAAAACGAAAACTACAGGTATATTATTCTGTCAAATCGGTTATCCTACTCCCAGCTCTGAGGAGTAAACTTA